>JAESSL010000173.1 GCA_016764135.1 Alphaproteobacteria bacterium | reverse complement strand
TTTCCCAGACCGGCGTCGTCCAGATATCCTTGGCGTGCGCTGACCCGCTCCATGGTAACTCGGCCATAATGGCGGCGTATCGCGTAACGGAGGCGGGCGTGTGCAGAAAATGTGCGTGCAGGCAGTCCACATCAGCGGGCAATTCATGCGCCAGAACGCAGGCCTGACCAAACCGGCGCACGCGGTTGCGGGTGAAGTCCCGTCGCAGGTCGCCGCGCCAGATTGCAAACGCTTTGGCGAAACCGGGTCGTTTGCGTATCGCCATGACGGCGCGTGCGGTGCGGCCGGGAGCGTCGTGCAAATATTCCGGAAGATACAAAACGGGCGCGCGGATTTCCCGGTGGATGGGGTGAGTGTCGGTATCCGTGGGATGGCGCAATGAGACGATGCGAATGTCGATTCCGCGTTGTTCCAGCGCCAGTATTTCCTGTGCGATAAAGGTTTCCGACAGTCTCGGGTACCCTTTTAAAACGAATGCGACGGCCATATCGTTTACTTAACAATCCATTTTACGCTGAATTTGTTGCAGCGCCGCTCTAGGCTTGGCGGCGCGCGACGGCGATTTTTGGCCGGGCGGGTTTTGTCTGATTTTGCAGAATGCGCCGGGTCAGAATATCGATATTGTCCAGCCCGTCGAGGAGTCCTGGCACGACAATATCCGAGGGTGAGTTTTGCTGCGGCAATTGTCGCAACGCCGTCGCCATGGTTTCCGCCGCGCGGACGCCATCGTCGCATAACATGGCGACCAGGCCGAGATCCTCAGCGCGACTGGCGCGGATGAATTGTTCCAGTCGCGGCTCTGTGCGCGGTACGATGAGGGCTTTTTTGTCGAAGGACAGGATTTCACAAAAGGTGTTGTATCCGCCCATCGCCACAATCCCCGCGGCGCGCGCGATCAGGCTTTCCATATGAGCTTCGAAGGTTATGGCCTCGACCATGTCCAGCGCGTCGGCGCGGGCGATGAATTCAGACCGTCGTTCCGAATTCATAAACGGTCCCAGAACAATCATGGAGGCGTTGGGTATATCCGGGTCGGCTTCATGAGCGCGTAAGACCCAATCGACGAGAACTTCGCCATCGCCGCCGCCGCCGGGCGTAACCAGAATGTAGGGTTGGTCGCTTTTGGTCAGCGCGGGTTGGCCGACGGGTGCGGTACTCTCGAACCGGCGTAAATACCCGGTGTAGGTCAGTTTTCGGCGGAGCGAGTCCGGTAAATCGATTCCGGCCAACGGTTCGCAAATTTGCGGCAGGCCATAAACCCAAATTTCATCGTAATATTTTTCAAGCGCCGGGATGGCGTTTTTGCGTTTCCATTCCGGGGCCAGCAGGCGCGGTTCATCCAGAACGTCGCGCAGGCCCAGCACGATATGCGCGCCGCGTTCTTTCAGGATCTCCAGCGTGTCTGCGAGCTCCCCCCGCAGCCCGAGCGGCTCTTTATCAACAATAAAGATATCGGGGTCGAAGAAAGCGGCGGTGTGTTGGATGATGGAGGCGCGCATGGCGATGGTGTCGTCAACGGCCATGGGCAGCGTTAGCGACGTATATTCGCCGTTCCGCAGCTTGATGACGCCCGGAACCCGGACAAAATCGACGCGGGACCGAAAATCGAAACTGCCGATAATCGGCGATCCGGATAAAATCAGAACGGACAGGTCTTCGTTTTGCTCGCACAAAGCGTGCGCAATCGCGCTGCAGCGGCGAAGATGTCCAAGGCCAAAGGTGTCGTGGCTATATATGAGCACACGCGGTTGCGCCTTTTGCTGCATAGATTTCAACTCCGCTGTGTGAGCCCCCAAAGGGTCGCCAAAAGGCGTACTCGCTTGTTCCCTGTTCGTCTTATCACGACGGTTCAAAAACTTTAACGCTTCTCGACGGCTAAATGCCAGATATTTACGGTTTTGAAAAGCTGGGGTAAGGTGCCGCCGTAGCCTTCGGAAATTTAGACTTGAAGAATTTTTAGAACTTACAGGAAAGCGCGCCGCCGGTTCATGGAAAAATCGATCTTTAAATTCATTTTGCGGTATAGCGCACCTCAACAGATATACCTGCTTTGCGTAATTCTGGCGTTCTATCCTTTTTTGTTCATTACGCTCGACCTGCCAAAATTAATTATCAACCGGGCGATTAAATCCAACGCGGATGGCGGCCCTTTTTATGCGCCGGTTTTTGGGTATGAGTTCGAGTTTGAGGTTACCCAGGTAACGTTTCTGCTTATCCTGAGTTTCACGTATCTGGCGCTCGTGTTCATCACTGGCGGCTTCAAGTACTATATAAGTGTCTTCAAGGGCCGCATGGGCGAGCGGTTGCTGCGCCGTCTGCGTTATCAACTCTATTCGCGCATTCTTCGGTTCCCGCTCCCGCACTTCAAAAAAGTCAGTCAGGGCGAGTTGATCCCCATGATCACCGCCGAGGTTGAACCACTGGGCGGGTTCATCGGCATCGCCTTTGCGGATCCGTTATTTTTTGGCGGCCAATTGGTGTTGATCATCGGGTATATCCTGCTTCAGGACTGGCAGCTTGGTCTTGCGGCGGCGGCGATGATACCGGTGCAGGGCTTCATTATCCCCAAATTGCAAAAACGGGTGAATGTGCTGGGCAAGCAGCGCGTCCAGAATGTGCGCCGGTTGGCGGATCATCTGGGCGAGACGGTGTCTGGCATTGGCGAAATTCATGCGCATGATACGTCAAATCTGGAAATGTCCCGATTTTCCAAACGGCTGGGTGGCATTTACTGGATTCGGTACGATATTTACAAACGCAAATTCTTCATCAAATTTCTCAATAATTTCATCGACAAATTGACGCCGTTCTTCTTTTTCTCGATCGGCGGCTTTCTCGTTATCGATGGAGAATTGACCGTCGGCGCGCTGGTGGCGGTGTTGAACGCCTATAAGGATCTGGCCAGCCCCTGGAAAGAGTTGTTGGCCTGGTACCAGCAAAAAGAAGACGTTCGTATTAAATATGAACAGGTCGTCGAGCAGTTTGAGCCCCAGGGCATGCTGGAGGAGCAATATCAGCATGACGACCCGGCGGCGTCATCACCCATTACAGGAGAGATCTCGGTCAACAATGTCAGTCTGGCCGATGAAGACGGCGTTCGGTCGATCGAGGCGGCGTCGTTTAAAATACCGTGCGACGGGCATACCGCGATCGTGGGCTCCAGCGGCAGCGGCAAGGATGAATTATCGCAGGTGATGGCGCGGTTGCTGGCGCAAACCAGCGGCAACATTCTGATTGGTGGGCAGGATATCGGAAAAATGCCGGAATCCGTGACCGGTCGCGATATCGCATATGTCGGACCCAACCCGTATTTGCAGGCGTTCTCGGTTGGGGACAACCTGGCCTATGGCCTGAAACATCGACCGCTTTCACCCGCCCATTACGATGAAGAAGAGGCGGTGCAACAAATCAGTGAAGTGGAGGAAGCGGAAGTAACGGGTAATTCACCGCATGACTTTAATGCCGATTGGGTCGATTACGCCGCCGCTGGCGTGCCGGACCGCGACGCGTTGATGGAGCGGATTAACGAATTACTGGCTCTGGTTGAGTTTTCCGAGGACGTTTATCAGATGGGCTTGCGCGGCACGATCAATCCGAAAAATCGTGGCGATCTGGCGGACCGCATCATGACGGCGCGGGACGCCTTGCGTGAGCGGTTATCCGAACCGGAAATTGCGCCTCTGATCGAACCCTTTGACCCGAGCGCTTCAACACCAACGCGTCCGTTGCCGAAAATATTTTGTTTGGGCTGCCTGTCGACGATTCGTTTGACCTCGAGAAATTGGCGGAACACCCTTATATCCGGCAAATTCTGGATAAGGTCGGGCTGACTGAAGATTTTCTGGCGATGGGTCAGCAGGTCGCAAGCACTATGGTCGAGTTGTTCGCTGACTTGCCGCCCGGGCACGAATTCTTCGATCAGTTCAGCTTTATTGATTCCGAAGACCTTCCGGAGTTTCAAAACCTGTTGGGTCGCGCTGCGCGCGGCGCGGACGGTTTGACGGAAGAGGATCGCTTGCGACTGATCTCTTTGCCGTTCAAACTTATTCCGGCCCGGCATCGGTTGGATCTGATCGACGATCGTATGAAGGAGCGTATTCTTGAAGCGCGCAAGGTCTTCGCCAGTGATCTACCGGAAGATCTCCGTGAGAAAGTCGCCTTTTTCGACGCCGGTTCCTACAATCCCAAAGCGTCCCTGCAGGACAATATACTGTTTGGAAAGCTGGCCTACGGACAGGCGCAATCGGCAAATAAGGTCGGTGCGGTTATCGCCGACGTAATTGACAGTCTGGAGTTGCGCCAGACGGTGATTACGGTTGGTCTGGACTTCCCGGCGGGTATTGGCGGCGCCAGATTATCGGCGGCGCAGCGCCAGAAGCTGGCGATTGCGCGCGCGGTCGTCAAAAACCCGCAATTACTGATTTTGAACGAGGCCGCAGGAAGCCTGGATTCTTCGGTGCAGGCGAAAATTATGCAAAACCTGCTGACGCTGCGCAAAGGTCAAAGCGTTGTCTGGGTGTTGAATAGGGTTGGCGACGCCGAGCATTTCGAAAACATTGTTGTGATGAGAGAAGGCCGAGTCGTTCAGACAGGTGGATTTAGCGAGTTGTCGGCCCAGGACGGCGAATTTAAGACGTTGCTGGACGCGAGTTAACGGTTTTAGCTTAGCGCCGACCGCGCGTTAGTGGTTTTGGGGCCAATTGCGCGTTTTCGATTTTGGGTAACGAATTCATCGCTTGTTAAGGCAAGCGCGCTATACTGTTATTAACCATGAAATTTGCTGTGCGCCATGCGCAGCGAACAACGGAGACGCGGTTATGAGCTTACAGGAAGAAGTAGAGTTATTACGGAAGATTCCTCTGTTCTCGAAGATCGAACCCGCGAAACTAAAATTACTGGCGTTTACGAGCGAACGTCTCACTTACGCGGATGGCGACGTGCTGTTTGAGCAGGGCGATGCAGGCGATGCGGCCTATATCATTATCGGCGGCGCCGTGGATGTCGTGGTGAACACGCCAGGCGGGCCTCTGGTCGTCGCGACCCTGAGCCAGAATGAAATCGTCGGAGAGATCGCAATCTTGTGCGATGTGCCGAGAACGGCGACCGTAAAAGCGAATTGCGAATTAACCACCCTGCGGATCACCAAAGATCTGTTTTTCAGTCTGGTGATTGAATTTCCCCAGATTGCGGTGGAAATCATGCGGGAGCTGGCGCATCGCCTGGAGGTGACGACGAATAAGCTTCGGGAAGCCGTGGCGAACGCGTAGTCCTGAAATAACTTGAAAATAAAGAGGCTGGTGCATGTCGCGGCTTGATACGGTTATTGCGCGCCTGAATGCGCAACGCAGTTGTCTGAACGCGGCTGTTGCGATGTTGGGCGACCTACCCGGTGACATTCTGGAGCTCGGCCTCGGCAACGGACGGACTTACGATCATTTGCGAGGTTTGTTTCCAAATCGAAACATTTATGTGTTTGACCGGGAAGTCGCCTCGCATCCGTCCTGCCGTCCCCCGGAAAACCGCTTGTTTTTAGACGCAATGGCGGAAACGCTGGTGAAGGCGACAGCGCAGCTTGGCGCTACCGCCGCGTTAATCCACGCCGATATAGGGTTTGGCGATGCAGACGCGACAGAGCGTAATGTGGCGGCGATAGCGCCGCTTCTGCCGGGGCTTTTATGTGCAGGTGGCGTCGTTTTTTGTGACCAGAACCTGGATCGGATCAAGGCGTTCAGCCCTATCGAAATGCCGAGCGATATTCCAGCAGACCGCTATTTTGGGTATATCCAGCAGACCGCTATTTTGGGTATATAAAGCGAGCGGATTGCTAAAGCTCTCCGCCCGGCGCGACCTAATGTTAGGCACCACACCTTAAGCGCTAGGTATTAATATCGATAATAACCGGGGCATGATCCGAGGGCCGCTCCCAGCTTCGGGCATCCTGAAAGACGGACGCCCCACTTAGCGCGGCGGTCAGCGGCGGTGTGACCCAGATATGATCCAGGCGGCGTCCCCGGTTGTTTTTGCGCCAGTCTTTTGAGCGGTAGCTCCACCAACTGAATAACTGTTCTGATTCCGGAATGAAATGACGAACGGCATCAACCCACTCGCTTTCGCGCTGGATTGCGGCCAGTTTTTCAACCTCGATCGGTGTGTGGGAGACGACTTTGAGTAATTGTTTGTGCGACCAGACATCGGTCTCCAGCGGTGCGATGTTGAGGTCCCCGACAAGGACCATCTTTTTGTTGGAGGACCGGTTGGCGGCGAACCAGGTGGTCATTTCGTCCAAAAACGTCAGTTTATGGGCGAATTTTTCGTTTTCAACAGGATCTGGGGCGTCGCCGCCGGCGGGGATGTAAAAATTATGCAGTTCCACATCGCCCGGTAAAACGACGCTGATATGGCGGCAATCCTGTTTTCCACACCATTCTAGCGTTTCTACGCGCTCAAAAGGCACTCGGGACAAAATGGCGACGCCGTTATAGCCCTTCATTCCATGGAAGGCGATATGAGCGTATCCCATATTGCGTATGGCGTCTTCGGGAAACAAGGAATCCACAACTTTGGTTTCCTGCAGGCAAATGACGTCGGGCGATTGTTCTGTCGCTAATCGCGCCAGTGATTCGATACGCAATCGAACTGAATTTATATTCCAGGTCGCAAGACGCATGGCGGCATGCCTTTCCCGTAATTTGATACGTTTAGAGTAAAGAGTTAAACCATTGTAATCGTAAGTTCTTCCAGACCATCGACATGCCCGACAAGGACGTCGCCGCGTTCAATGGCCGCGACGCCGTCTGGCGTGCCGGTAAAAATCAAGTCGCCCGGTTTTAATTCAATAAGTCCGGAAAGGTAGTTAATTGTCTCCGGTACGTCCCAAATCATCGCCGAAAGGTCCGATTCCTGCCGAAGTTCGCCATTTACGGTCAGCGTGATGGTTCCGGACTCAATAATGCCGCACTTTGAGATCGGCGTGATTTTTGTTACGGGTGCGGAATGATCGAAACCCTTGGACATATCCCAAGGCCGTCCCATGTCCTTGGCGACGCCTTGCATGTCGCGGCGGGTCAAATCCAGTCCGACCCCATAGCCGAACACGCATTCATTAGCGTCTTCGAGTGAGATATTTACGCCGCCTTTCGCCAGGGCGACAACCATTTCAATTTCCGGATGGAGATTGCTGGTTTGCGAAGGGTAGGGCGTATCAGAGCCATTCTGAACGATGGCGTCAGCGGGTTTGGTGAAAAAGAAGGGGGGGTCGCGATCCGGGTCATGGCCCATTTCCCGGGCGTGGGCGGCGTAGTTGCGCCCCACACAATAAATGCGGCGGACTGGAAAGTGGTCGTCGGTTCCCAACACTGGAATGGTGGGCGTATCCCACAGTGGTATCGCAAAGTTTGTCATGGTTTCCTCGATCTGAAAGTCGCGCAATACGGCGCGTTGATAGGATGAAAAAGCAGGAGCGTCAGGCGGCGCGGGTAGGTTGCGCCAATGGGAGGCGCAGGCGTGCGCGCTTCCGGCAGGCGTCGCCAAAGGCGTTGAACATTGCAATGGATAATGGCGCTTCAATCGCCAGTGGGTGCTCAGGGTGCCACTGAACGCCGAGCGTGAAGGTTGTTGAGTTTTTGAGGCTGACCGCCTCGATAACGCCATCCTCGCTGATCGCTTCGACAACCAGGCGGTCTGCGGGTTGGTCAATCGCTTGGGCGTGGGCGGAGTTGACAATGACGCTATCGGCGCCGTCCGCCAGGCGTTGAAGCATCCCGTCTGGCGCCAGATCAATCCTGTGTCGGGGAACAAATCGTTCCGAAGGTGGTAACCGCCGATTCATGCGGTGATCCATTTTTCCGGGCATTTCATGCACCAATTGGTGCAGCGTGCCCCCTAGCGCGACGTTCAGCTCTTGAATACCCCGGCAGACAGCGAAAACGGGGATGCCAGCGTCGATAGCGGCGCGTATCAGGGGCAAGGTCGTGTTGTCGCGACCGGAATCATGCAACGTGCCGCGCCGACTATCCTCTCCGTCATAATGGTCTGGTTCGATGTTAGAGGGGCTGCCCGACAGAAAGAGTCCGTCCAGACGGTCAATGAGGATCTGAAGATCGTGTCGTTCCGCCATTGCGGGCACCAGAACGCCGGTGCAGCCAGAGACGTCATAAACCGCGTTAATATATTTTTCGCCTACACGATGCATCACGCGGCCTTCATCATTGATGCGGCAGGCTGGTATTCCGACAAGTGGCGTAGGTGCGGACATCGTCATGCGATAGTTGCTAACATGGACCGATTGCGCTCACAAGGCTGCGCCCGGTTGTGGGCGCTACGTCGTTTGAAGGGGCGTCGGCGGCGATTTAATTATTGCTTTCCGGGCTTGGTTCCTCGAACTCAAAAAGCCCGCCACTGAGGGAGACGCCATATTCCGGGTTGATGAGGGTTGTGTGGGTTTCGCCACCCTGGACGTCATAAGCGCGCCATTTCCGTAGGGTCAGCGGCGAATCCGAAAAGATAAGGGTGACATCACCGGCATCTTCTTCGCCACGCCAGGCGAGCCCGATGCGCACCACGCCATTGCCGCTCTCGAAATGCGTGATGTCCAAATTGCCGGAAAGTTTGATATTTGACTGGGTGAGGAAAAACGCCGGGGTTTTTTCGACCGGAATATAGGTAGTTTGCTCCAGCTCCTTATCCAGGAAGATCAACCACTCGCCCTTGACCAGAAGCAGATAGGGCTCTGGCGGATCGTATTCGAGTCGAAGCCGGCCGGGACGATGAAGATGCAACACGCCCTCGGCAATGGACCCGTCGGCGTTTTCCTGTAGAAACCGGGATCGCAGCGTTGTAATGCCATTCAGTTAGGATTCGATCCGCGCCAGTTCCGCCGGGTCGACAGTGACCTTGGAGGCGAGGGATTGCGCCATGGTCGACGACGCCCCCGCGAGGATCAGGAAAAATGCCGCAACCGCTAGAAACCCATAGTCGGCGCGCCGGTCAGGGGCCGGTTTCACTATGGTCGCCAACCAGAATTTCACGTTTGCCAACATGGTTTGCGGCGCCGACCACGCCTTCTTTTTCCATTTTTTCAATGATTCGCGCCGCCCGGTTATAGCCAATTTGAAGATGTCTTTGAATGAAGCTTGTGGAGGCTTTTCCTTCGGATGTGATAAGCGCGACGGCGCGGTCATAGAGCTCATCGCCGCTATCGCCGCCTCCGGCCGCGCTTCCGCTTCCGCTGAAATCACTTTCCGATTCATCCGTTACCGC
>JAESSL010000172.1 GCA_016764135.1 Alphaproteobacteria bacterium | reverse complement strand
GCCGCGAACAAGACCACAAGCGCGCCTGCGCCCAACATGGGACCAGTCCAGGGAAGGAGTATAATCAGGGCCAACCCCGATAGGACGAGCGCCGCGCCTTCGCTCCACTGGACCGCCTTGGATCGTTTTAACCGGGTCCTGTAGCGCAGATTTTCGATGAATTGAGCCTGTACTTCGACTCCATCCATACGGGCGGAGACGGGCGTCGTTGCGACATCGGCCAATCCCAGACCGGTTACGCCGATCAGGGCGATCTGATTATTGAACCCAGGCGCCGGAACCTGATTGTTCAGTACGTCTACAGCGGAAATTCGTCGATCCGGATTAGCAGGTGAAAAATGTAGTGCAATTTGGCCATTGGCGTCCGTGTCCAGTACATCGTTGCCGACCGCAACCGACTGAACGCCGTCCGGACCCACATTGACCGTAAACCAGTTTGCGCCCAGTGCGACCCGAATGAGCTCCAGGCCCATCGATGGTGCGATTTTATTATCCACGGCCATGATTACGGGCATGTGGCGGACAACGCCGTCTGGGTCCCGGATTGCATTAACATAACCAAATCCGGCGGCCGCCTTTGATAGTACGGGAATGTTGGTCAAATGGCCTGGAAAGGGCGTCAGGTAGGAGCCCACGTCGCCATTTACCTGTGATGGCGTCATCGAGACGTTTGCTCGATCAGGCGTCGGATTGTCCATTGCAGCCCGTCCTACGATGACTCCTGTACGCTGAAGCGTATCCGCTAGAATATCGTCGTTGGAGGGGAGTTTACCGAGTTCTGTTTTCAGGTTTTCGGGAAGATCGGGGTAGGCGGCGGCGAAGGCGTTGGGGGAAGATCGGTCCGGTTCGGCCAGGATCATATCGAGGCCGATCGCCAGGGCGCCCTGCGCATGGGTTTTTTCGATCAATTGCGCCAGCAAGGTTCGGGGCCAGGGCCATTGCCCAAACTGGCGCAGGGATTGTTCGTCAATATCCACAATGATGACGGGGAGCTCCGTCACGGAACGTGGATTTAACCGATGGTAAAAATCAAACATTGTGGTGCGGATTCGGCTGTAATCATTATTCGCCGAAAAGACCTGAATGATGACGGCGATTATTAACGCCGCCGTTGCAAAGGGGCGGCCCCGCATCGTGGTCGCCAGCCGCGCGATGGACGAACTCGACCAGCCGCCGGGTTCCGCCGGAAGGCTTGAATTCGTCTTTGTGCTCATGGGGCGCCGCTACACTTCAATTTCGAGGCCGTCATAGGCTGTAACGACTTTGACCGCGTGATGTTCGCGCAGGATTTCTTCATAGCGGATTGTTTCTTCCAGAATTGTCTGGAGCATAGCGTCGTCATAGATCGGCTCATGATGAAACAGGCAATATTGTTTAACCTTGGCTCGGTGGCAAAGGTCGACGCCGATAATATTGCTGGAATGTCCCCAATCCTCTTTTACCGACACCATGTCCGCCAGGGTGTACATGGCGTCGAAGATCAGTAAATCGGCGTCTCTGAAGAATTCCACAAAACGCTCGGTTTCTTCCTCATTGTCCATCTTGTGTTCGCCATCGGTGGAATAAATGACTGATTTGTCGCCATCTTCAAACCGGTATCCGTAGGAATCCCCGTGGTGAGGCTGCTTGATCGCACGGACCGCGACGCCGCCAATTTCGTATATTTCACCGGGTGTCAGCGTAACGAATTCAATGTCGGCGGGGAAAAAATCGAAATGCACCGGAAAACAGGGGTCTTCCTGTTGTTTCCGCAACGCCTCTTCAATCGTTGTGTGGCAACCGTGGATCCGGATTTTATTGCCGGGAATATAAGCCGGCGTAAAAAAGGGTAGCCCCATAATATGGTCCCAATGCGGGTGGGACATAAAAATATTATAGGTTTGCGGGTTGGTCGGGCCGTGGGTCGCAATCACATGTTGGCCCATGGCGCGCAGGCCGGATCCCATGTCGCAGATGATGTATTCATCCTGTCCGGTTTCAATTTCGACGCAAGACGAATTGCCGCCAAATCCCGAACGAACCGAAAATGGTAATTCTTCATCAATAAAGTCGTTAAGGGCGGCGTCATTGGCGAAAGACCGGCCATTGGCTGTTTTCAAGGCCTCAAAGACTTTGTTTCGAACGCCCTTACCGTTCAAAGATACAGGAAGAGACCCCCGCGTTCCCCAAAACCGCACCAACATGCCGATTAACTCCTTGCCGTTTGATAGGCTTGGACGGCTTCTGGAGAGAGACTTTCCAGAGCGTCCCCTGTTTCGTCAAATGTCTTGAAGATAAAATGGAATCGGCTGATCTCGAAAATTTCTTTCAGATCAGCTTGCAACGCTGACACCACAATATTGGTTGTGGTCTTTTTCGCTTCTTTCGCCGCGACCATCAAGGCGCGCAGGCCGACGCTGCTCATATAGTCGACGCCGCTTAAATCCAAAACCATTTTTCCATCCGGACCACAGTTCTCCACTTCCGCGACCAACGCGGCCTGAAAATCTTCGGCGCTATTGTGATCAATGCGTCCTGACGGAGAAACGACAGTGACGTCTTCGAATGTGTGCGTATCCAATTCCATCTGGGCTCCGTATTCATATGTCGGAAAAGTTTTATAAATTATATAAAATGCTAGGCAAAGTGTTTGTTTCACACGATCATGGCAAACAATACTTAACGCACCCTTTATACGGAAGCCCTCTAATGCCCGAGATGATTAAACGTGAAAAATTTGCTCAACCCGTCAATGACGATAAAGTCGCTCAATCCTGGCGAGAACGGGGGTATTCCTGTCATCATTTCACCGATCCTCCGGGTCAGGAATGGAACGGTTTTGTTCATGCGACGAATGAATTGGTGACAGTGCTTGAGGGAAAGCTGGAGTTAACGATTGGCGACGCGCGTTGCGCCGCAGGCCCCGGCGACGAGGTGTTTATTCCCCGCGACGTCGTACATTCGGTGAAAAACATCTACACGGGGACGACCCGGTGGATGTTTGGCTATGATTAAGGGCGTCTGCCGCCAGTTACGCTTTTGACGTTCTCGCCGTTCAGTCGAACATTTTCACGTTTTTCGCCAGATCGTAGGCCTGTTCCGTATGGGATTCGGGGTCCCATTCGCTCCGCTCCACGTCAAAAAAATCGCCGCCATACACATGGATCGCACCGGTAAATCGCTTCAACGGATTGGTGACGGAGTGGATAATATCACGCCCCAGGGGCGCTGAGTCGGACAGCCCCAGCGACCGAGCGCCCGCAGCCTCGATATAGCCATTTTCCGCATCGGGAACGCGACGCCAGTAAATATTGTCTTCGCGCCCGGTATAGACGCCGATGACCGCCCACATTTCGTGGTTGTGGGGCAGGATTGTCATGAAGGGCGACCAGACGACATTGATGATCGTCAGGTCATCGCCGTGATAAATTTTCTGGATACCCCCGGATTGTGGTTCGCCCAAGGTCTGTAAAACAGCGCCGGGGTCGGACACCGCGCGCGATACAATCTCGTGAACCGCCGTATGGTTGTCAGTCTCTGCGACCGCTGCACGGCAATCGGCGATAAATTGATCTGTATCGAACAAGACGAGCCTCCTGATATCAAGGGTTGCGCATATATGCGTAGTGAACACGACCTCTTGGGAGAAGTCCACTATGGTTCGAGGACTGTTGGGCGCGCCAATTTCAACGTATTGATTCTACACTAAAAATTATTTTTCTAACCTCTAGAACAACCTCAAGGTCTCGTACATTGCTGTTATCTAACAATATTTTTGGTTTTAATCTTATTAGGAAAATTCATTATTATACTTCGTAAATCGCCTTAAAATTGACAATCATTGCCATTTTATGCCATTTTTAAAATATAGGAATGGAGATCTCAAATATGGCTACAATGAATGTATCACTGCCCAACGCTATGAAAGACTGGGTCGAAGTACAGACTCATTCCGGTCGCTACGGCAACGCGAGCGATTACGTGCGCGATCTTATTCGCCACGATCAGGAGCGCAAAGACAAAATCGCCCATATGCAAACACTGGTGGATGAGGCGCTGGAAAGTGGAATCAGCGAAAAGTCCGTTGCCGACATTCTAAAACAGGCTCGCGCGGCAGCGCAGGATTCATAAGGAGATCATGTCCTACAAGCTCAGTGTTAAAGCCGAAGAAGATCTCATCCACGCATACCGTGAAGGCGTTCGGATGTTCGGTACAGAACAAGCCGAAAAATACTACGTCGGTTTGGAGCGCGTATTTCGATTCCTGTCTGACACACCCAAAGCGGCAAGGGAACGCACGGAGATTACGCCACCTGTAAGGGTTCATCCTTACCGCTCACATATCATCGTCTACTTGATCAACGACAAAGGCAATATTCTCATTCTTCGCATTCGCCATGGTCGCGAAGACTGGGAGAGCGCCCCCGGTTAAGGCTCATGGCGATGGGCCACCGAGGTCTGGAAGCGATTCCAAAATAGCGCTCCAACGTGCGAATTCATCGATCAAATGGTTCGAACTAAATCCTGCCGGGCGCGCCATGTTTTCCAAAACGAACCGTTTGCCGCAAGCTGGCTGCCTGGACGTCACGCTTTATTATGGTTCTGTCAGATTAAGCCCTCTAAAAGCCCGTTGGGCGGAAGTATGACCCGAAGGGTTAACTGCAAACTCGCAATCACGATTCCGACAGCAGACGTAATTTATAAACCTGAACCTTTTTTTCGAAACTCCAAAGATATCCAGTAAGTCTGTTTTCCTCATCTAGCGTGCGGGCCAGTTCTATCTCGTCGAGCGTCTCATCGCACTCCAATGGCGAACAACCATCTGGGCCGCAAAGAAGTCCGGCTGGCCACTCGTGTTCGCAATACTCGAAGCCAGAAATCAGAATTTCCAGCAAGCAGGCTCGAATTTCAGATGATTGGCGGTCCAGCTTATAGGCTTCCTGCGCCAACGTAAGTTCGGATTTGAACTCGATTTTTTCCCAAAGATATTTTGCTGAGAAAAGATTTTGGATCGTCTTTGACAACCACATGGTACTCCATGGGTCTTGGCCCTGATAGCAGTGGAGCAGCGCGGGAAATATGACACCGGCATAAAGCTCATGGCGTATTCCACCGGTACCCCCCATGGCCAAATTTTCCAAATGTTTGGCGACCCAGAGCTCCTTTTCGGGAAGCGTTTCAAACGATTGCACGAACGCCTCAATCGCCTTTTTTGCCTCTTTCTTCCGCCCGACGTTTTGTAGAGCGATGTAGTTTTCGAAAAGCTTCGTGTCCATGGGAGCAAAATAGCCTAATTGCGGTAGGGCGATCAATTAGCTAGATTCGGATGAACTAACTATTGCCATCGATCTAGGCTTAGGGCCGAAAGGCTGAAGTCATGCTCTTGGCGACGGTGACAACGGGGCCTTACCGCCTGACGCCTCCATTATAACGATCCATTCGGTGAAAATTTCAAACAAGCGGCTCGAATTTTCTCCTTCCGGGCGCACCGTCCTTTTTCTGAATATACTGCTCGTTGAAGGCTGGCGACGCTGGGTAGTTGATGCCCGGTATGAGATTATCTTGGATCACTGTTGCCGCTAGCGTTTCTCTGATCTATTGGCGACCGGTTGCTGACTGCTCGCGGTATTTCGGCCTCTTGCTGGATGTGGATCTGGTGAGATCTAGGTGTCCTTACGCGCCAACCCGAACAACGCTATTGCGCTGAAGGGGCCCAAGACGCCGATGACGATGCACATGGCCCAGGGGGTGCCGTCGTTTAGTGTGCTGACGGCGAGACTGGATAAGGCGCCGCAGCCGAATTGAAGCGCACCGAAGATGGACGCCGCCGCGCCTGCGTTTGCGGGAAAAAGCGACATCAATCGAGAGACGCAATTGGCCGACAGAAACCCTAAGGATCCGACCGTAAAGAGCAAAGAGATTACGATGGCGGGCAGGCCGCCAAAACCTGTCAGGCCGACAAACAACAAAGCGAGCGCGCCACTCGCATGGATCAGGACGCCAATGCGCGCCATGCGCTGCACGCCATATTTGGATACGAGGCGACTATTGGTGAAATTCGCAGCCATGATGGACAGGATGTTGCAACCGAACAGAAGTCCGAAATATTCCGGCGGCACCTTAAAGTACTCAATATAGACGAATGGCGTGCCTGTGATATAGGCGAACATGCCGCCAAACGCAGCCGCCGCGCCCAATCCGTAACCGAGCGCAATCCGGTTGCTCAATATCCGTCCATAGGCGAGAAAGGCGTCGCTGAATCGGGTGACGCGGCGCTGTTCCACGGGGTGGGATTCCGGAACCTTAAAAAAGACCGCGGTTATGCATAAAGCGGCGAAGACGGCCTGAAATACAAAGATGGCGCGCCAATCGAACCACAGGAGGATCTGGCCGCCAATAGACGGCGCCAGCAAGGGGGCGGTTGAGGTAATGAGCGCCATTATCGACAAAATGCGCGCGGCCTGATCTTGCCCAAAACGGTCCCGCACCATGGCGCGCGCCAACACCGACGCTGCGCCGCCGCCAAACGCCTGCAGGAACCGAAAGGCGGTCAGCATTGTGATGTCTTGCGCTAATGCGCACGCGATTGTGGCGACGATGAATATTGTAATGCCCGACATGACGATCGGGCGTCTTCCGTATCGGTCGGAAAGCGGACCGTAAATCAGGATGCCAAGACAAAAGCCTGAGAAAAATGCGAAGAGCGTGCGTTGTACGGATTCGTCCGTGGCGCTCAAACTGCGCGCGATTTCCGGTAGGCT
>JAESSL010000171.1 GCA_016764135.1 Alphaproteobacteria bacterium | reverse complement strand
TTCCTGATAAAGCGCGTCGTCGACACGTTAGCGGTCGAGTTCAAGGGGCTTTCAACCTACGCAACGTTGTCTCCAATCCCTGGGTTCACCCGCTGGATCCGCCGCACACTGGAAGATGACAGCGCCGCCCTGATGGACAAAGACGACAATGACGCGCTGGCGGAAGCATTTGTCACCGTGGATGGCGAAGAGGCCATGCGTCGAATTCTGGATACGCCTGATTGGGCGAGCGACCAGACGCTGACTGATGCGGCTGAACCCATCCTGACGCGTATGGCGGCTCGCTTTCTGTTGACCGAGAAAAACAGTCGGGGGCGTGTGGCGGACCCGGTCGCGCATTTCCATCTGAGCAATGGAGCGCTGGTGGAGCGCTTGAATTGGATGGGTGATAAATCGGCGCATGGGATCGGCCGGTCCGCCGGCCTCATGGTTAACTATCTGTATAACCTTGGCCGAATTGAAGAGAATCACGAAGCGTATACGGGGGAAGGGCGGGTTACGGCGTCCAGCGTTGTCGAGAAACTGGCGCGTTTGTAAGATTATTTGTTGGGCCGGTGAGCGGGACTATTGCGACGCTGAGCAAATTTGGGAAGATTGACGATGTTCGCTCGCTTGACCCCTTTACATAGTATACCTATACAAGGTCGCCTTCAGCGCGACAGCTGAAATGCGTGAAGCGCGGGCGTGGCGGAATTGGTAGACGCGCCAGATTTAGGATCTGGTGGAGAGATCCGTGGGGGTTCAAGTCCCTTCGCCCGCACCAACAATACAGCTGGAGTCCTGAGATTCAGGATCAAGGCGCGAGAGAGTTCCTTTTAGACACCCAAATCATGGCGGGCGAGATTCAATGCAGGTTACTGAGACAAAAAATGAAGGCCTTGAACGTGAATTTTCGATTAAGGTCGATGCAGCGGAAATAGAAGAAAAAGTTTCCGCCCGTTTGGACGAGCTGAAACGCACAGTTCAAATTCCGGGTTTTCGTCCGGGCAAAGTCCCTGCATCCCTGATGCGCAAAAATATGTCGGCGCCATTATGGGCGAAGTACTGGAGGCTGCGGTTTCTGATTCGTCTCAGGAAACGATGACGGAGCGCTCCTTGCGACCCGCGTTGCAGCCCAAGATTGAAATCACCAGTTTCGAGGAAGGCAAAGACCTCGAATATACGATGGCGATTGAAGTCCTGCCTGAAATCAAACCGATGGATTTCAAGACGATTGAAGTTGAGCGACTGGTCGCTAAAGTCGATGACGAAGCGCTGGATAAATCGTTGGATCAACTCGCAAAGCAATACCAGCAGTCCGAGCCGATCAAACGCGCCCGGAAGTCCCGAAAGGGCGATATCGTTGTTATCGATTTCGTTGGATCCATTGATGGCGCCGAATTCGAAGGCGGCGCCGGACAGGACCATCACCTCCATCTGGGTGAGGGGCAGTTTATTCCGGGTTTTGAAGAGCAGCTTATTGGCGCAAAAGCCGGTGATAAGCTGGACGTTACCGTAACGTTTCCTGAGGAATACGGATCAGCGGAACTGGCTGGCAAGGAAGCTGTTTTCGCCGTAGAGCTTAAAGAAACCCGCGAAATGGTCGATACGCCCATTGACGATGAATTCGCCAAGACGTTGGGGCAGGAAGATCTTGACTCCCTGCGTGGCGCCATTCGCGGTCGGATGGAGACGGAATACGGCATGTACACTCGGGAGCGTCTAAAACGCGCTTTGCTGGACAAGCTTGAAGCCGGACATGAATTTCCGCTGCCGCAGGGCATGATTGAGTCCGAATTCGACGGTATTTGGGCACAGCATGAGCAGGCGAAGGAGCAGCAGGCTGACCAGGGAGCCGATTCGAATAAAAGCGATGACGAGTGGAAAGAAGAATACCGGAAGATCGCGCACCGACGAGTTCAACTTGGCCTGCTTTTGACGGAAGTTGGCACGACAAACAATATCGAGGTCAGCGCCGAGGACGTTAATCGCGCGCTCGTGCAGGAAGCCCAGAAATATCCAGGCCAGGAAAAACAGGTCTTTGAGATGTATCAGAGCAATCCAGAGGCTATGAACGCCCTGAGAGCGCCGATTTTTGAAGACAAGGTCGTTGATTTTATTTTGGAGATGGCGACCGTAACCGAGTCGGATGTGACAGCCGAAGATTTGATGCGCGACCCGGATGCGGAAGATACGACTGAAGAAAAAACAAAGGCTAAGCCGAAGGCAAAAGCGAAAACAAAGGCGAAAACGAAAAAGTGAGATTGAGGCCAATTGCGCCAATCTCGCGGTTACCTTAATAGGGGGCAGAGCGCTCTAGACGAAAGCGATTTGGCGCGCTCCGCCTATTTCTGATAAAAGCGTCAGAGACGCTGTTCTTCGAAAAAGGAAGTTTCCCTGACGATGATGGATTTCCAAGATACCTACATGAACACACTGGTGCCGATGGTCGTAGAGCAGACCAATCGGGGCGAACGGTCCTATGATATTTATTCTCGGCTGTTAAAAGAGCGGATTATATTTCTTGTTGGACCCATTAATGACGCTGTGGCGAGTTTGATCAGCGCGCAATTGTTGTTTTTGGAATCAGAAAATCCGAACAAGGACATTTCGATATATATCAATTCGCCGGGAGGCGTGGTGACGTCCGGGTTGTCGATTTACGATACAATGCAATACGTTAAGCCCGATATATCAACTGTTTGTTTGGGGCAAGCGGCGTCGATGGGATCGTTGTTGTTGTGCGCTGGCGCTGAAGGAAAGCGCTATTCCCTGCCAAATAGCAGAGTGATGCTGCATCAACCCTCTGGCGGCTTTCAGGGCCAGGCGACGGATATTGAAATCCACGCGAAGGAAATTTTGAAGCTTCGCGAACGTCTGAATGAAATTTACGGAGTTCACACCGGACAGAAAGTCGGCGTTATTGAAAAAGCGCTGGAACGTGACAACTTCATGTCTCCGGAAGAAGCAAAGTCGTTTGGTCTTATCGATCATGTCGTTGCGCAGCGGCCCGACGATAAGGATTCTGATTCTGACGGTAAATCTGATGAGCCCGCTAAATAGGGGATTAGTTCCCTGAATTTGTGGCGTCTGTCTCCGTAGATGCATTTTTGGCGTCGCTTGGCTACAATATCACTGGCAGGTATAATTCTGTCAAAACGATAGGAACTGAATTTCATGAGTAAGTCGGGTTCGGGAGATTCCAAGAACACCCTGTACTGTTCTTTTTGTGGAAAAAGTCAGCACGAGGTCCGGAAACTGATTGCCGGACCCACCGTATTCATCTGTGACGAATGCGTTGAACTGTGCATGGATATTATTAAGGAAGACCATAAATCCAATATTTCCAAGTCGAAAGATGGTGTCGCATCGCCCCAGGAAATCCGTAAAACTCTGGATGATTACGTCATTGGTCAGGATTATGCGAAAAAGGTCTTGTCCGTCGCCGTTCATAATCACTACAAGCGATTAGCGCACGAAAGTAAGAATAACGACGTTGAACTCGCGAAATCCAACATCCTACTGGTTGGGCCCACAGGGTGCGGGAAAACGTTGTTGGCGCAAACGCTTGCGCGGATTCTGGACGTTCCGTTTACAATGGCGGACGCGACGACGCTCACGGAAGCGGGGTATGTCGGCGAGGATGTTGAAAACATCATCCTGAAATTGTTGCAAGCGGCTGATTATAATGTTGAACGCGCTCAGCGCGGGATCGTTTATATCGATGAAGTTGATAAGATTAGCCGTAAATCTGACAATCCCTCGATAACGCGCGATGTCTCGGGTGAGGGTGTGCAGCAGGCGCTGCTCAAAATCATGGAGGGCACTGTCGCTAGCGTGCCGCCGCAAGGTGGTCGGAAACATCCGCAACAGGAATTTCTTCAGGTCGACACAACAAATATTCTGTTCATCTGCGGCGGCGCTTTTTCCGGACTGGAAAAAATTATCGCCGGACGCGGCAAAGATTCTTCAATCGGGTTTGGCGCGGATGTAAGAGGCCCCGATGATCGCGCAATTGGTGATCTCCTCTTGAGCGTTGAGCCGGAAGATCTGTTGAAATTCGGCCTTATCCCCGAATTTGTCGGACGCCTGCCCGTCTTGGCGACCTTGACCGATCTGGATGAACCCTCGCTTATCGAAATTCTGACATCACCGCGCAATGCCTTGGTTAAGCAATATCAACGCCTGTTCGAAATGGAGAATATCCGTCTTGATTTCTCCGAAGACGCACTTTCAGCAATTGCTCAAAAGGCGATCACCCGAAAGACGGGTGCGCGCGGTCTTCGATCTATTATGGAGAGTATTTTGCTCGATTCGATGTATAATTTACCATCGCTCGATGGTGTTGAGGCAATTGTCATCAGTAAGGAAGTCGTTGAAGGCCGGGCGGAGCCGCTTCATATTTATTCCGATAGACGCGAAGATATGGAAACGAGCGCTTAATAACACGCTATATGTAGATTTTTTGGTCTTGAATGGAGCCCGAGGAAGAGCCACTTAGTAGGGCGCTCGTTTCAACGTAAATCTAACTAGACCGCACTCGCGGCGAAAGTTGATGGTAGAGATATGTTTAAGACACCCAAAGGCGCCTTGTTCCCCGTTTTGCCGTTACGCGATATTGTCGTTTTTCCATATATGATCGTCCCATTGTTCGTAGGGCGCGATAAGTCCGTCCGCGCTTTGGAAGACGTTATGAAAGACGACAAGCAGGTTCTGCTTGTTACGCAAAAAAATGCGGCCGACGACGATCCTTCTTCGGAGGACATCTATACGATTGGCACTATTGGTACGGTATTGCAGCTTTTGAAGTTGCCCGACGGCACGGTAAAAGTTTTGGTGGAAGGCTCTCAAAGAGCCCGCATTAGTCACTATGCGGATAATCCTGACTTTTTTGAAGCCTACGCCGAAGTGATTGAAGAAGATGACAGCACAACGGGCGAAATGAAGGCGTTAGGCCGGGCTGTGGTGTCTCAATTTGAGCAATACATAAAGTTAAATAAGAAAATTCCCGCAGAAGTACTTATATCGATTAATCAAATTGATGACCCTGCGAAGTTGGCGGACACGGTTGCGCAACACCTGGCGTTAAAGATTGACGAGAAGCAGGAGCTTCTCGAAATGGAAAAAATTGGTGAACGCCTGGAGCGGATCTACGCTTTTATGGAAGGCGAGATCAGCGTTCTGCAGGTTGAAAAGAAAATTCGCGGGCGCGTTAAACGCCAAATGGAGAAAACCCAACGCGAGTATTATCTGAACGAACAAATGAAGGCGATCCAGAAAGAACTTGGCGAAAGCGAAGACGGGAAGGATGAATCGTCGGAAATTGAAGATCGGATTAACGCGACAAAGCTGTCGAAGGAAGCGCATGAGAAGGCGATGGGCGAGCTGAAGAAGCTGCGTGCCATGAGCCCGATGTCGGCGGAATCGACGGTAATCCGGAATTATCTCGACTGGATGCTGTCTATTCCCTGGAAGAAGCGTACTCGCGTGAAGCGGGACCTTGTCGCAGCGGAGAAGATTTTGTCTTCGGATCACTTTGGCCTCGAAAAGGTCAAGGAACGGATCATCGAATATTTGGCGGTCCAAAATCGCGTTCGAAAGGTTAAAGGCCCAATACTCTGTCTTGTCGGCCCTCCCGGTGTTGGGAAAACTTCTTTGGGACAGTCGATCGCGCGAGCGACAGGACGAAATTTTGTCAGAATGTCCCTTGGCGGCGTACGCGACGAAGCCGAAATTCGCGGCCATCGGCGCACCTATATCGGGTCTATGCCAGGTAAGGTTTTGCAGGGTATGAAAAAGGCGAAGTCTTCGAATCCACTGTTTTTACTGGATGAGATAGACAAGCTTGGCGCAGATTGGCGCGGTGATCCGTCTTCGGCGCTGCTGGAGGTCCTGGATCCAGAGCAAAACAGTACCTTTAACGACCACTATCTTGAAGTGGATTACGATCTCTCAGACGTAATGTTCGTGACAACGGCGAATACCTTGCGCATGCCCGCGCCGCTGATGGATCGGATGGAAATTATCCGAATTTCCGGATATACTGAGGACGAGAAAACCGAAATCGCGAAACGCCACCTCTTGCCCAAGCAAATCAAAGATCATGGCTTGAAGAAGGGGGAGTGGTCGATCTCAGATGGCGCACTTCGTGAGCTAATTCGATATTACACGCGTGAGGCGGGCGTTCGTAACCTTGAACGTGAGCTGGCGAATTTAGCGCGGAAGGGGCTCCGAGATATCGTCAAAGAGGGCGAAACGGAAATACGCGTCACAACGCGGAATTTAGAAAAATATGCCGGTATTCGTAAATACCGCTTCGGTGAAATCGAAGACAAGGATCTGGTGGGTGTCGTTACCGGCCTGGCCTGGACCGAAGTTGGTGGGGTGTTGTTAACCATTGAATCAGTCATGCTACCGGGGCGAGGTAAGATTATTCGCACCGGCAAACTTGGCGATGTAATGCAGGAATCAGTTCAGGCAGCGGAAAGCTACGTAAAAAGCCGCGCGCCTTCCTTTGGAATAAAGCCGTCTCTTTTTGAGAAAACCGACATACACGTCCATGTGCCGGAGGGCGCGACACCGAAGGATGGACCATCAGCAGGCGTCGGGATGGTGACGTCAATCGTGTCTGTGCTGACGGGGAACCCCATTAAGCGCGAAATAGCGATGACAGGGGAGATAACCTTGCGAGGGCGCGTGTTGCCCATCGGTGGGCTGAAGGAAAAGCTTCTCGCAGCCTTGCGGGGCGGCATAACGACGGTGTTGATCCCGCAGGAAAATGAAAAAGACCTGGCGGATATTCCGGATAATGTGAAGGACGCTCTGAAAATAATGCCGGTTTCTCATGTCGACGAAGTTTTGAAGGAAGCTTTGCTAAACCCGCTAACGCCAATCGAATGGAATCCTGAAATTGATTCGGTTTCGTCGTCAAATGACGATGCGAATCGCGGGGGAGCCACCACGCATTAAGCGTAATCCAGCTCTTGTTTCTATGAGAATTAAGACCGGCGGGGCTCCC
>JAESSL010000170.1 GCA_016764135.1 Alphaproteobacteria bacterium | reverse complement strand
TGCGGCCGCCCTCGGGGACAAAACGGGTGTCGTCGATGGCGTTCAACGCGGTTTTTCGCAGATCATTCGTCTCCATCGAGATGAACCATTGCGACGTGTTGCGGAAGATCAACGGCGCCTTGGAGCGCCAGGAATGGGGATAACTGTGTCGGATCGAGCCTTTGGCCAACAACGCGCCGCATTCGTCCAGCAGCCGGATGGTGTTACCGTTGGCGGTGCCTTCCTTGCCGTCCTCGGTCAGGACGCGCTTGTCCTCGAACATCGGAACGCCTGGATAATAGGTGCCGTCCTCGGCGACCGTACGTGGGATTTCCAGTCCATAGCTACTGCCGAGCACAAAATCCTCTGCGCCATGACCGGGCGCGATGTGAACGAATCCGGTGCCGGCGTCGTCGGTGACGTAATCGGCGTTCATCATCGGCACGTCGAAATCATAGCCCTGTCCACGCCATGGATGCGCGCACAAATCGCCTTCCAGCGCATCGCCCTTGACGGTGCTGACGACTGTGTGCGCCGTGACGCCCGCTTTCTCCAGAACCACATCGACCAGCGCCGTGGCGAGCGCCAGACGTTCGCCAACGCGCGCGCGCGATTTCTCGGCGATTTCAGTGACGTCCAGGATTGTATATTCAAAGTCAGCGTGACAGGCGACGCCGCGATTGCCCGGGATCGTCCAGGGGGTCGTCGTCCAGATCACGATGGCCGCGCCCTCCATATCGGGCGTCCTGGTTTTCACGATGGGGAACCGCGCCCAGATCATCGGCGACTTATGCTCCATATATTCAACTTCAGCCTCGGCCAGTGCGGTTTTTTCAACCACCGACCACAACACCGGCTTGGACCCTTTATAGAGGCCGCCATTCATCAGGAATTTGCCGATTTCCCGCGCGATATGCGCCTCGGATTCAAAGTTCATGGTCAGATAGGGATTGCCCCAATCTCCCAGTACGCCCATGCGCTTGAACTCTTCGCGCTGGATGTCGATCCAGTGCGCGGCGAACTCCCGGCATTCGGCCCGGAACTCATTAATTGGAACTTCGTCCTTGTCCAGTCCGGCGGCGCGGTATTTCTCTTCGACCTTCCACTCGATCGGCAGGCCGTGACAATCCCAACCGGGCACATAATTGGCGTCGAACCCTTGCATCTGCTGGGACCGGTTGATGACGTCCTTCAAAATCTTGTTCAGCGCGTGACCGATATGAAGGTGCCCGTTGGCGTAAGGCGGGCCGTCATGCAGCGTAAAACGCTCGCGTCCCTTGGCCTGTTCGCGCAATTTTCCCCATAAATCCATGGATTCCCAGCGGGCCAGCATTTCTGGCTCCCGCTTCGCTAACCCGGCTTTCATAGGGAAATCGGTGTTGGGCAGAAAGATAGTGTCTTTATAATCCGCGCTCATTGCACGGTCTCCATTCTCGAAAAATTTCGGTTGCGTCTGATCTTGTGGCGGGAAACTAGGCAGCGCCCCGCGTTTGGTCAAGTTTTGGTCGTTTGGTCAAGTTTAGCTTGTTTGGTCAAGTGTCGCGTGCCTGGTTTAAATTTGGACGCGCGGCGCCTAGCGCGCTCAGGAGGCGCCCGCCGCACGGACCCGCAGAATTTGGCGCGCCGTGGCGCTGTCTTCCGAAATTTGCGCCTTCAGCGCGTCCAGCCCGTCGAATTTCTTTTCGGGCCGTAGAAACTCGATCAGGGCGACGCGTAAATTGGCGCCGTAAATATCGGCGTCGAAATCAAATAAATGCGTTTCCAGCAGGGTTGTCGTCCCGTCGACCGTGGGGCGGTTGCCAAAATTGGCGACGCCGTCGCGCCAGACAAACCCGTCTTCCGTCTCCAGCCCCGCGCGAATGGCGTAGACGCCCTGCGCGGGACGTAAATAGTCGCCCAGCGGTAGGTTGGCGGTGGGAAACCCCAGGAGCCGTCCGCGCTGGTCGCCGGGCTGCACCCGGCCTTCAATTTCAAAAGGGCGGCCCAGCATCGCCGCCGCCTGGCCTGGCTTGCCCGCAATCAGCATTTCGCGGATATGGGTGGATGAAAACACCTCTGAATCCGCCGTCGCGACCGGTTCGACGACCTGAAGCGTATAGCCGTTCTTGGCGGCGCATTTTTCCAGAAACGCAGCGTCCCCGCTTCGTTTGTTGCCAAAGCGAAAATCGTACCCGACGACCAGATCGCGAACGCCCAGCCCATCGACGATAACCTGTTGGATAAATTCCGCCGCCGTCAGCCGGGACAGGGCTTCGTCAAAATTCAATACCACCAGCGCGTCGACGCCCAGCGCCTCGATATGATGCGCCTTGTTGCGAAACGAGGTCAGCCGAAAGGACGGATCGTGCGGTCGAAAAAAACTACGGGGATGCGGCTCGAAAGTCAGGACGATGAGCGGCGCCGAACGCGCCTTCGCCAATGCTGCGCCAGCGCCGATTACCGCCTGGTGACCCCGGTGAACGCCATCGAAATTTCCCATCACGACAACGCCGTTTCGCACATCGTCCGGCGTGTTTTCGTAATGTCGTAATATCTGCATCACGTCCTCGTTTGCACTCATGGTGGGCGCTGGTAACGGGTATCGGTCCGAAAACCGGTGGGCGCAAGGTTAATCTTTGACGTCATTGGCGAAACCGCTTGGGGTTGAGTTGGGTTTTTATTAGAAAATCGACCGGCGCAAGGGTGTTCGCAATCTGGCGGGAAGGCGGTATAATCCCGTCAATGAAACCAACCGATACTGAAACGACGTCTGTCGCCTTCATGGCGGCGCCGCATGACCATCAGAGCTGTATTGACGACGCCGTCGCCGGCGCGGTGCGGCTTTGCGCAAAAAAAGCGCTGCGATTTACGCAGATCAGGCGCCGTGTGCTGGAGCTGGTGTGGAGCCGCCATACGCCTATCGGCGCCTATGATATTCTGGAAGGGTTGCGGCCGGATTACCCCCGCGCCGCCCCGCCAACGGTATATCGTGCGCTCGATTTTCTCAGTGAATTGGGGCTGATACACCGCATCGAGTCGCTGAACGCCTTCGTGGGGTGCAACAATCCCGAGGCGCCGCATTCGGGTCAGTTTCTGATTTGCGGCGATTGCGGCGCGACGGCGGAGCTGGACGACCCGGACATTGAGGCCGCCGTTCGGCGCGGCGCCGGGCGGTTGGGATTTGACGCAAGGCGACAAACCGTCGAGATAACCGGGCGCTGCCCGGACTGCCAGAAGGCGCAATCCCCCGACGGGCAATCAGCAGACGGGCAAGCCCGCTCGGCAAAACCAGACGTAACGTAAAGGCGACTCACAATGAGTGAAGTTCACGTGCCCGATCAGGCCAACCGGCTGCCGATTTCGGTGCTGACCGGGTTTCTGGGCAGCGGCAAAACGACGCTGTTGAGCAAATTGCTGCGCGATCCGGACATGGCGAACACCGCCGTCGTCATCAATGAGTTTGGCGATGTCGGGCTGGATCATATGCTGGTCGAATCCTCCGATGAAGACACGATTTTGATGGATAGCGGTTGTCTGTGCTGCACCATTCGCGGCGACCTGGTGGACACGCTGCGCGGATTGTTCCGCAAACGGGTGATGGGCGACGTGCCGGAATTCGAGCGGTTGGTGATTGAGACAACCGGGTTGGCCGATCCGGCGCCGATCCTCCATACCTTGATGAACGACCCGTTGATCTGCGCGCGCTATCGGCTCGATGGCGTTTTGACGACGGTCGATGCGGTGCATGGGTTGGGGCAACTGGACACGCAATTTGAATCGGTAAAACAGGCCGCCGTCGCCGACCGGATCCTGATCACCAAGGCCGACATGGTGGAGCCGGACGATATCGAGGCGCTGCAAACGCGGCTGCGCGGCATTAATCCCGCCGCGCCCATGCATATCGTCTCTCATGGCGAAATCGCGGCAAAGCATGTTCTGAATGTCGGGTTGTTCGACCCCACGGGTAAAATTCCCGATGTCGAAAAATGGCTGCGCGAAGAATCCTATGAATCGCCACAGGAGGGCGAGGGGCACAACCATGATGGTCACGATCATCATGGGGAGGGCCATCACCATAACGACGCCAACCGGCATGACGATCACATCCGGACCTTTTGCCTGACCGCGGACGAACCGTTTTCGTGGGACGCCTTCGCCAACTGGATGGACGCGTTGACTTCGGTGCATGGGGAATCGCTGCTGCGGGTAAAAGGCGTGCTGCATGTGACCGATACGGATCAGCCTGTGGTCGTTCACGGGGTGCAGCATGTGTTCCACCCGCCCGCCGTTCTGGAGGCGTGGCCAAATGAAGACCGGCGCAGTCGCATCGTCATGATCACGCGCGATTTGAATAAAGAGCCGGTGGAAAAAATGTTTCGCGCGTTTATCGAATCGTGACGCCCTTGAGGCTCATCGGATTTAGCGGCGAAAAAGTGGCGGGGAGGCCGATATTATGAAAGCGTCATATTTTACCGAGCATGGCGGCCCGGAGGTTTTGACCTATGGCGCGCTGCCCGACCCTGTGGCCGGTCCGGGCGAGGTCTTGATCGACGTTCACGCCGCCAGCGTCAATGCGGCGGATTGTAAAGTTCGCAGCGGCGCCAGCGGCGCAAAGACGGATTTTCCCTATGTGCTGGGCCGGGATTTTTCCGGCGTGATCAGCGCCCTTGGCGAGAATGTCAGCGGCTTTGCGATTGGCGATTCCGTGTTCGGGGTGTGCGGCGTTGGTCAGGAAGGCGCCTATGCCGAAAAAATCGTCATGGACGCGTCCATTATCGCACCGAAGCCAGCACATCTTTCGCATGTCGAGGCGGCGGCGATCGCGGCGACGGGATTGACAGCCTTGATAAGCATCGAAGACACGCTTCATCTCAAAGCGGGCGAGACGATCCTGATTCAGGGCGGCGCCGGGGGCGTGGCCGGGCTTGCGATCCAGCTGGCCAAACATCATGGCGCGCATGTCATCACGACGGCCAGCCCCGCCAACCACGCGTACCTTCGCGGTCTCGGCGTTGACCAGATCATCGATTACGGGACACAGGATTTCACAAAAATCATCGCTGATATCGACGCGGTCTTCGATACTGTGGGCGGCGATGTGGCGTTGCGCAGCT
>JAESSL010000169.1 GCA_016764135.1 Alphaproteobacteria bacterium | reverse complement strand
GCATTGATAGCGGCTTTTTCGATGGTGCAATCGATCAAGTTTGGTGGAATGGCGCCAAGAATTTCGTCTGGCGACCGCGTGGTTCCCGCCAGCATCCGAGCAATGCGCAAATCCGTGGGAGATGTTATGGGCAAACCGTCTGTCCACCCGCGATCAAAGGCGACTTCTGCGGCGTCGTCGTTATCGTCGACGTCGATGACGCGCGCCTCCAGCACCAAGTCGCCATATTTTAGCGCCAATTGTTCTGGAACGCCGGGGTCCATCGTACGCGAGCCACAGCCGGGCCGGAAGGCGGGTAAGTCTTCGCCAAGCGTCGCTATGCCCGTCAATTGCGCCCATTCTGCGCGATCCCAACCCACTGTGCGTCCGACTTCTTCGCCGTTGTCCAATCGTATTACGGTTGGGACCGTTTCGACTTTCAGGCGCCAAGATGTCGCCAGGTCTTGATCGTCCTGCGCGCCGCCCAGGGATTCGGGAAAGGCGGGGTCGTCCTGTGAATACACTGTGAGTGTATGGCCTTCAGCCATGGCTGCAAGAACAGGCTCCACAAGTTGGCAGGTTTCACAATCGCGTTTTACGACAACGAGGAATTCCATCCGATGTCATCCAATTCTGGTAATCGTTGGGTTCAACAAAGGTGAGCGTATGAGACTGAGCGGCGCATCGGAATGATGCTGGCAGCGTAGAGAGTAGAGGGTAGCGAACGTTTAGTCTTCGATATTTTTCTGACGCTCGGTAACCGGGAACGCCTTTGCCAGCGCATCGAAGTCGGTCGCCGCTAACAGGTCCAGTATTTTGGGCGCATCATTGGCTTGCGCGCCCATGATGAAGGGGCCGCCATGGGAAATTTTCATGGTGGGGCCGATGTGACATTTACCCATGCAGTGCAATCGACGAAACGTGAAGGGCAGGTCGCGTTCTTTCAGTCCTGTTTCCATAGCGTCAGCGAGTTCCTTGGCGCCATTCGCCCCGCAGGACGGTAGAGTATCGCCCGCACGCCAGTTTATGCAGACATGGATCGCTCGAATGTCCGGGGGTGGTGGAAAAGCGTTATCTGAGGCACTGTCCGTCATGGAACATAGCATTCATAGACCAGCGTCCATATGTCAACCGTCGGTCCGGTGGATAATTCAGCCGTCATAATATCGTGAGGGCCGCATGGGCTTTCATCAAAGACGCTCCATAGTTATGTATCATGCAGCAAAAACAAATAATGATAGAATGGGGACGTTAAAATGAGTGCATATGATTATGACTTGTTCACCATTGGCGCGGGGTCTGGCGGCGTGCGGGCGAGCCGTATGTCTGCTTCCTATGGCGCCAAAGTCGCCGTCGCTGAAGATACGTATCTTGGCGGAACCTGCGTGAATGTTGGCTGCGTGCCCAAAAAATTATTCGTTTACGCCTCCCATTTCGCTGAAGACTTTAAAGATGCGGCGGGTTACGGCTGGACTGTGGGGGAGACCTCCTTTCATTGGCCGACGCTGCTCGCCAACAAAAACAAGGAAATCGAACGCCTTAATGGTATTTACGAACGCTTGTTGGACAATGCGGGCGTCGAGCTGTTCAACGGTCGTGCAAGCGTTGTCGATGCGCATACGCTGTCCGTGAATGGAAAAACTGTGACGGCCGAGAAAATTCTCGTGGCGACGGGCGGCTGGCCCGTGGTGCCGGATATTCCGGGCAAAGAGCACGCCATGACTTCGAACGAAATTTTTTATATCGAAAAACTACCGAAGCGCGCCATTGTCGTCGGCGGCGGCTACATCGCCGTGGAATTCGCTGGTATTCTTGAAGGGCTGGGCGTCGAGGTGACGCAGCTCTATCGCGGATCAAATTTCCTGCGAGGGTTTGATGATGACGTTCGGACGTTTCTGGCGACCGAAATGCGCAAGAAGGGCGTCAATCTGGTGTTTAACGCCAACATCGCACGCATCGAAAAACAGGGCGACATTCTGAAAGCCGAACTCGAAAACGGTGAGGAAATTGAAACTGATTTGATCCTGTACGCGACCGGGCGCGCGCCGAATAGTCGAGGCATCGGTCTTGAAGAGGCAGGCGTCGAGATGGCTGAAAATGGCGCCATCAAGGTCGATGACGCATTCAAGACATCCGTTGATTCGATTTATGCGATTGGCGATGTGATCGATCGGGTTGCGCTGACGCCAGTGGCCATCGCGGAAGGCATGGTGATCGCCGGAAATCTGTTCCGGGGAGAGAACCTCACCATGGATTATGCGGATATTCCCACAGCGGTGTTCAGTCAGCCGAATATTGGGACCGTTGGTTTGACCGAGGCGCAAGCCCGCGAAACCTATGGCGCCGTTGATATTTATGCATCGTCTTTCACGCCAATGAAGCACACCTTGTCTGGGCGCGATGAAAAAACGTTTATGAAATTGATCGTCGATCAAGCCAGCGACCGGGTGGTGGGTTTCCACATGGTTGGGCCAGACGCGGGCGAGACCACGCAAGGTCTGGGCATTGCGCTTAAATGCGGCGCCACCAAGGCGCAGTTTGATGCGACAATCGGAATCCACCCGACAGCGGCGGAGGAATTTGTCACCATGCGCGAGAAAGTTCCCGAAGAACCGGTTAAACAAGCGGCGGAATAGGGCGCAGAACTGGCGTGAGGGGCGCGTCTTGCACCTGCGGCGCGCTTACCGTACCGTAACTCAATTACAGTTTTTCTGATATGAAGTGGAGGCCGCTTTGAGTTACGTTCGGTATATCGATAAAACACGCGAATATTATCGCGCTGAAGGGTATGAAAAACCCTATAAATGGGCCAATTTCGACGACGTTCCCTTTACGGCGTTGAAGAAGCCCTTGTCGGAAAGTCGATTGGCGCTGATTTCGACCAGCGAGATTTCAATCAAGAGCTGGGACGACCAGCGCACGCCTCAGGAAAAAGGCGAAGCGGGCAATGTTTATACGGTGCCGACCAATACGCCGGTCGAGGACCTCTATAGCCTCTCGCACAGCTTCGACAAACACGCGACTACGCTGGATGATGTGAACGCCTTTTTTCCGGTCTCGCGACTGGAAGAACTGGCGGCGGAAGGCCGGTTCGCTAGCCTCGCGCCGACCGCGCACGGCGTCTACAACGCGTATAGCCAACGCAAGACGCGTGAAGCGGACGCTCCGGAAGTTCTGCGACGATGTCGTGAAGAAGGCGTTGACGTCGCACTTCTGACGCCGGTCTGACCCGTCTGTCACCAAACCGTGAGTTTGGTCGCCAGACATCTTGAAGAAAACGGCTTTCCGACGGTGATTGTCGCCAATGCCAGAGACATCGTTGAAACATGCGGCGTTCCGCGCCTTTTGTTTACAGATTTTC
>JAESSL010000168.1 GCA_016764135.1 Alphaproteobacteria bacterium | reverse complement strand
CCAGCCATTCCTGTATATTTTTCGGACGTCCCGATTTTAGGCCGTTTCTTCGACCGCCAGCCCCAGCTCTTCAATCATGGCGTCCCGCATCACAAATTTCTGAATCTTTCCGGTTACCGTCATCGGAAAATCGTCCACAAAGCGAATATAGGCGGGAATTTTATAGTGTGCGATCTGGCCTTTGCAAAATTCGATGATTTCTTCTTCTGTCGCGCTCTCGCCTTTTGACAGGGCGATCCAGGCGCAAATCACTTCGCCAAATCTCTGATCGGGAACGCCAAACACCTGCACGTCCTGAATTTTCGGGTGACGATAGAGGTATTCTTCGATCTCGCGCGGATAGACGTTCTCGCCACCACGGATGACCATGTCCTTCACCCGGCCGACGATGTTTCCATACCCTTGCGCATCAATAGTCGCCAGGTCGCCGGTATGCATCCAGCCGGCGCTGTCGATCGCCTCGGCGCTCCGCTCTTCATCGTTCCAGTATCCCTGCATGACCGAATACCCGCGCGTCAATAACTCTCCGGTCTCGCCGGGCGGCAAGATACGGCCATCGTCGTCTATAATCTTGACCTCGACATGGGGCATGATGCGCCCCACCGTGGAGACGCGACGCTCCAGCGGGTCGTCTGTGCCGCTTTGAAAACTGACGGGACTGGTCTCCGTCATGCCATAGGCGATGGTGATTTCGCTCAGGTTCATTTCCCCGATGACCCGCTTCATGACTTCAATCGGGCATGGCGACCCCGCCATTATACCGGTGCGCAGAGAGCGCAAATCGAATTTGGCGAAATCGGGATGATCGAGTTCGGCGATAAACATCGTCGGCACCCCATGAAGCCCGGTGCATTTCTCCGCCTCTACGGTCTCCAGCACCGATAGCGGCTCAAACCCTTCGCCCGGATAGATCATCGCGGCGCCATGGGTCGTGCAGGCCAGATTGCCCAGCACCATGCCGAAGCAATGATAAAGCGGCACCGGAATGCACAACCGGTCCTCCGGGGTGAGCTTCATCGCCTCCCCCACAAAGTAGCCGTTATTCAAGATATTAAAATGCGTCAGGGTCGCGCCTTTCGGAAACCCGGTCGTGCCGCTGGTGAACTGAATGTTGATGGGATCGTCAAACTGCAATTCGCCCGCCAGCACCTGCAACTGATCATGTTCCGCGTCGCTGCCCCTGCCCGCGACATCCTCGAATGTAAAGAATCCGGACTCCGCCTCGCCCCCAATCTGCGCACCTCCGATCTGGATGAGTGTCTTCAAGGATGTCAGACGTTTGGCGTCAAGAGCGCCGGGCGCACAATGTCCGACCTCCGGCGCGATCTCCTTGATCATGCCGATATAGTCGCTGCTCTTGAAGGAAGCCGCCAGAATCAGCGTTTTGCAACCCACTTTGTTGAGCGCATATTCGAGTTCTGAAATTCGGTAGGCCGGGTTGATGTTAACCAGCACCAATCCCGCCTTGGCTGTGGCGAATTGAGTAACGACCCATTCGCTATTGTTAGGCGACCAGATGCCAACACGGTCGCCGGTCTCCAACCCCAGCGCCAAAAGCCCCGCAGCGAAGGCGTCGACTTTTTTCTGTAGTTCCGTATAGGTCCAGCGAATGTTTTGATGGCGCACCACCAACGCCTCGCGCGCGCCCCATCGCGCGACCGCTTCGTCAAAATTCACCCCAATCGTCTGGCCAATCAACGGGTCGTCGCTGGCGCCATGAACATAGGATTGATTAAGCATTGATCCTCACTTAGGGCGACGTTTTCGAGACGATGTTTCTGTTCGTGGGAGTTTACGCCGCGCTCGCCGATTCCAATACCATTTTGGAGGCTTTTTCACCGATCATGATCGACGGGGCGTTCGTGTTGCCAGACGTCAGGGTCGGCATGATCGACGCATCAGCGACCCGAAGACCTTCCATGCCATGAACGCGCAACTGATCATCGACCACCGCCATGGGATCGGATCCCATTTTACAGGTGCCGACCGGATGGTAGGTCGTCTCTGCGTTCTTTCTCACCCAATCCAGCAATTCATCGTCGGCGTCGATGCTGATTCCCGGCGCGATTTCGTCCGTTGCAATACCTTCCATCGCCGGCGCGGTCATGATGCGACGGGTCAGACGCATAGCCTCCAGCGTCACGTCGCAATCAAGTTGCGCGGTCAGAAAATTGAATTTGATGGCGGGCGCGTTTGTCGGGTCCGCTGAAGAAATATGAATGCTGCCCGTGCTTTCCGAACGCAGGATGTTCGTAATAGCGGTAACGCCTGATTCTTTCGCCAGTTGAAAATTTTCACCAACCAGAAACGGAATCCACGTGATCGCCGCATTGGGCGCGTCCAACCCGTCGCGGGTGCGGACATAGGCCCTGATTGGCGCTGCGGGCAGGCCGAGCAGGCCCTTGTTGGTGAGTGCATAGCGCAACGCTTGCCAGACAAGCCCGAGACCGCGCGCCTTGTCGTTATAGGTCATGCCCAGGGATTTAGGGACGGTCCATTTCATGCGTGGCGAATAGTGATCGCGCAAATTTTCGCCCACGCCCTTTAATTCGTGCTGAACCTCAATGCCCAGCCCCTTCAACAAATCCGTTTGCCCGATGCCGGACAGCTCCAGCAATTGCGGTGAATTTATGGATCCGCCACAGACAATCACTTCCCGCGCCGCCCGCGCTTCCAGCTTTTGCCCCTTCAGCGCGTAGCGCACGCCAACGCATTTTTTACCCTCAAGAATCAGGCTTTCGGTCAAGGCGTTGGCCTGAATGGTCAGGTTTTGGCGGTCCCGCGCCGGGTCCAGATAACAAAACGCGGTGCTCATCCGGCGCCCCTTGCGAATGGTCGCCTGGGTCATGCCGATGCCATCCTGCGACGCCGCGTTATAATCCTTCGTATATTTGATCCCCACCTGTCCGGCGGCCTCGATCAACGCGTCATAAATCGGGCCGCTTTCATTGCTTTCGGAGACCTTCAAGGGGCCATCGCGACCGCGAAACTCGTCATCCCCCTCGCCCTGATAGCTCTCCATTTCCTTGAAAATCGGCAGCACCTCGCGGTAGCTCCACCCCCGATTGCCGAATTGGGCCCAGGTGTCATAATCTTGCGATTGGCCCCGGACAAAGACCATCCCATTGAT
>JAESSL010000167.1 GCA_016764135.1 Alphaproteobacteria bacterium | reverse complement strand
GTCGACGGGTGTTTCGCCAATGCCGGCGTCAGCGGTGGGCGCGATGCGGTCCCGTTTACCGAGATCACCACCGAAGCCTGGCGCCGCGTCACGGGCATTAACCTGGACGGCGCCTTCTTTACGCTGCGCGCCGCGAGCCGCCATATGGTCGAACGCGGAGAGGGCGGACGACTGGTCGGCACGGCGTCCCTCGCAGCGATCTCCGGCGCGGCGCGAAACGAGCATTACGCAGCGACCAAAGGGGGATTAATTTCCATGCTGATTGCGCTCTCCGTCGAAATGGCGCGCTACGGGATCACCGCCAACGCGATTTTGCCGGGCTGGATTGAAACCGCAATGACGGAAAAGGCCATCGCCTGGCAAAAGTTCTCCGATAACGTAAAGCCCCGCATTCCCATGGGCCGTTGGGGAGCCCCGGATGATTTTGGCGGCATCGCGGCCTATATAATGTCTGACGCCAGTTCTTATCACACCGGCGACACGTTTCTTATCGACGGTGGTTACCAAAAATTCTAATTCAAATATTCTGAGACTAAATACTCTAAGAAAGGTCCCCTATGGACGCCAAAGTTGATCCTGAGGGATTAGCCCCGGACATCCGCGCCCGGGTCGAAAATATTGTTGATTCTGCAGTCGGTCGAACGCTTGGATTTTCGCTGGAATCAACGGAGATGGATTGTTGCGTCGCGCGCTTGCGCCGGTCCGACGGGGTGTTGAACTCCAATGGTCGGGTCAATGGCGGCGTCATTTCCGCCTTTATCGACAAGGTCGCGACCGCCGCCGCCTGGGCGAACAATATCAACGGGCCAGGCTCGCGCGGCACGACAATCAATCTGACCGTTAATTATATGTCGGCGGGCGCCAAGACCGACTTGATCGGAACGGCGCGCGTCACCCGGCGTGGCGGTAGTGTGGTTTTCGTCCTGATCGACGTTGCGGACGAAGACGGCGGCGTCGTCGCCCAAGGCATGGCCACTTATAAGCTAAGCCCCGGCAAACAAACCTCCCGCACGTAAAGCACCCCAATGGTACAATCCGAACAACACACCCTCGACGACCACACGGCGCTTGGCGGCTTTGACAAAAAGACAATAAACGCCGCCATCGCCGCAGGCTGCGCGATATCCTTCCTCAGCTATGGGTTTTCGGCTGGGTTTGGCGTGTTTCTACAGCCCATGTCCGCAGATCTGGGGTGGAGCCGGCAAATTTTTTCATTATCGGTTGCGCTGCAAATGTTCTTCTGGGGCCTTGGCCAACCCTTGGCGGGCATCATTGCGGACCGACACGGCGCCGCTCCCGTCATCGCCGTCGGCGCCGTTCTTTCCGCGATTGGGTTTCTGCTGCGCGGGACAGTGCTAACGCCGGAAGTTTTCATATTTTCCGGCGCGCTTGTTGGCCTCGGCATGGGAGGAGCCAGTTTCGCCACCATTAATGTCGCGCTTGGCAAGGTCATGCCCGCCGCAAAACGCTCGCTCGTCATAGGATTGGGCACCGCCTTTGCGTCTTTGGGCGTTTTCATCGCGGCGCCAGCCTCCTTATTGATGATAAACGTCATTGGGTGGGAGAATGCGATTCTGGCGATTGGCGGCGTTTACCTTTTGATTTTAACGTTCCTCTATCCCATCGCACGCGTATCAAGGCCATCAACCATCGCGGGCCAGCCCGGCGCCCTGCAACAGGCCGTTCGAAACGCGTTTGCCGACCGAAGCTATGTATGCCTCTTCATTGGATTTTTTGTCTGCGGATTCCATGTCGCCTTCATCCAGACCCACCTTCCCGCTTACGCCTCGGATAGTGGTCTCTCGGCGACCGTTGGCGCCTGGGCCCTTTCCCTCATCGGGTTATTCAACATTGCGGGATCGCTGTTATCTGGCTGGCTGGGACAGTTTTTTTCAAAGAAATGGTTACTGAGCGGGATCTATCTCTCGCGCGCCATCGTCATCGCGATATTCGTTCTATCGCCCGTAACAGCTTCTTCCATCTATATTTTCTCCGCCATTATGGGCCTGTTATGGCTTTCAACTGTAGCGCCAACCACCGGATTGATCGCCCAAACGCACGGATTGACCTATTTGGGTACATTATGGGGGTTGGTTTTCCTCAGTCACCAGGTCGGTAGTTTTCTGGGCGCCTGGCTCGGCGGCCTGATCTACGACATCTACCAGGATTATTCCGTCGTCTGGTGGATGGCCGTTGTTCTGGTCGTCGCCGCCGCCCTTGTCCATGTTCCCATTCGGGAGACAAGCGCCGCTCGCGCGCCCGCCTGACGTTTTTCGGCGATTCATACCTAATTCAGGTGATTTCCGGCGGCTCGGCTTGTGGTCTTTTTACCCTGACGATAACCGTTGGGTGCGAAAATCATGCCGCAAATTATTCAGGAAACCTCTCGCGAGGCGCCCGCTTCGGCCTTTCGGCTTTTTACGATTGGCCGTGTGCTGCGCATTAGCATCGGCGTCCTCGCCGGCATGGTCACCAGCGTCGCGCTTGCAATCACAATTTCTCTCTGACCACGCAGTCAGGCGCTGTCTCGCTCTGGCCACGCAGTCAGGCGAATCGCCTAATGGGTCAGTTCGCGCATACCCTCGTCGATACCGCCCAGCGTTAACGGGTACATCCGATCTTCCATCAATTGCGACAAGATGTCGATTGAGGGCGTGTGACCCCAGGTCCGCGCCGGTTGCGGATTCAGCCAGATCGAATGTTTGTACGTATCGAGAATACGCTGCATCCACACGGCGCCGGATTCTTCATTCCAGTGTTCAACGCTACCGCCTGGATAGGTAATTTCGTAGGGACTCATTGAGGCGTCGCCCACAAATATGACCTTATAATCTGGTGGGTACCTGTTCAGCACTTCCCACATATCAAGACGCTCCGCATGACGGCGACGGTTATCCTTCCACACGCTCTCATACGGGCAGTTATGAAAATAGAAATATTCGAGGCTCTTGAATTCCATCCGCGCGGCGGAGAAGAGTTCTTCACAGACCTTCACATGGTCATCCATGGACCCGCCGATATCCAGAAACAGTAGAACCTTCACGGTATTCCGGCGTTCCGCCAGCATCTTCAGATCAAGGTAACCACCATTATTCGCAGTGGCGCGAATGGTGCCAGGCAGATCCAATTCGGTCGCGGCGCCCTCTCGGGCGAATTGGCGCAAGCGTCGCAGCGCCAGTTTGATATTGCGGGTGCCGAGCTCGGTCTTGTCGTCCAGATTCCGGAATTCGCGTTTATCCCACACCTTCACCGCACGGCGATGTCGGGATTCTTCCTGACCAAT
>JAESSL010000166.1 GCA_016764135.1 Alphaproteobacteria bacterium | reverse complement strand
TCTTTGGCGAACAGGCATCGCGGGCATCGGCGCAAAACGCCAATCCGGCATCGCGCAGGCCAAGCTTAAAGGCGACAAGACCGCGAAAATAGGGCCAGTACGGCGCACCGGGCGCAAGGGCCTCGCCCTGACGAACGCCTTGTTCCGCACGACCGAAGTTACCGCTCTCATGGGCGATGGCGATGTTGCGCAGGACGCCGGACACATCCGGCGCGTCGTTATTCGCGCTATCGACGACAGCCTTGTTGGAGTGCGGCGTCACCACGGGAGCGCTCATCGCGCCGTCTCCTGTTTTCACCCGCGCAAGCGCGTCGCCTGCGTTTGTTTATCGGGCAAGCGTCCCGCTTACGGGAAATTTGGCGGAAGAGCGTGGGAGTCGAACCCACCAGGCACGTTTAACGCGCCTCAGCGGTTTTGAAGACCGTGCGAGCCACCGGGCCGCGATGCTCCTCCAGAGGGTGTGCTTAAACCCGCCAATGCATGTTTACACATTGTAACGGGCGTTTCACAAGCCTCCCTGTTGAACGACGAACCGCCGCCCCCTGCAAAAGGCGCACGTATAATTGCGCGGCGAGACATTGCGCGGCCTGCCTATCCCGGTTAATCAACTAACATACGTTTTTCTTCATGTGATTCTCGGGAACCGTTCCATGACAATACAACGCGGCCGACACTTCCTTCAGACCCCTGGCCCCACCAATATCCCTGACCGCATCCTGAATGCGATGCATCGTCCCGCAATCGATTTCGCGTCGCCGGAATTCCATGACCTGGCCATTGCCTGTTTCGAGGACATCAAGGCCGTGTTCCAGACAAAGAGCGATGTTTTCATCTACACCGCATCGGGCCACGGCGCGTGGGAAGCGGCGCTGGTGAACATCTTGTCGTCGGGCGACCGGGTTTTAATGCCGGAAACCGGGCGGTTTTCATTAGTCTGGCGCAACATGACTGAAACTCTGGGCATTGAGGTCATTGAAACGCCGAATGATTGGCGCAGCGCCATTGACCCCGCCGACGTCACGCGCGTCCTGAGCGAAGACAAGGACCACAAGATCAAAGCCGTGCTGGTTGTGCACACCGAAACCGCAACCGGCGTCACGTCCAACATTCCCTCGATTCGCAAGGCTATCGACGATGCCGGGCACCCGGCCCTGTTGGTTGTGGACGCCATCGCATCGCTGATGACGGTCGAATTGCCGATGGATAAATGCGGCGTCGATGTGGTCATCGCCGCATCGCAAAAAGGACTGATGTTGCCGCCAGGACTGTCTTTCACCGCCGTCAGCGCAAAGGCGCTGGAAGTCTCCGAAAAAAACGTCATGCCACGCGAGTACTGGTCCTGGAAATCCCGGCTGAATTCAGAACCATACCGCCGGTTTTGCGGCACCGCGCCAGAGCATTTGATCTTTGGCCTGCGCGAAGCGCTCGACATGATTAAAGAAGAAGGCATGGACGCCGTCTTCGCCCGCCACGCCCGAATAGCCGAGGCTGTTCGTAAGGCGGTGGGCGTATGGGTTTCCGAAGGCCCCATGGAATTCAATGCGCTTGTCCCTGAACAACGCGCCAACTCCATTACCTGTATCCGCATGCCGGCGGACACCTACGCCAACGACATTCGCACCGTTTGCCGGGACACCTTCAATGTTTCCTTGGGTGGCGGACTGGCGACGTTGATGGGAAAAACCTTTCGCATCGGACATATGGGCGATTTGAATGAACCCATGATTATTGGCGCTCTTGGCGGAATCGAGGCGACGCTGCAGGTTTTGAACGTCCCCCATGGCAAGGGCGGCGTGATGGCGGCCGTTGATTATCTGGCCGACACCACGACCCGATAACGCTGTTGACGGCGTAACGTCCAAGCACAGGAATCTTCAATGAAGTTCAGTAATTTTATATTCACCGCCGCCGAGAACCCAGCGGACGATCACCGTATTATCAATGAAGTCCTGAACGAAGCCCGGCTTTGCGATGAACTGGGCATGTACGCGCTGTGGCTGGGCGAACATCATTTCGACGGCATCTGCGCCTATGTCGATCCGGTCAGCTTCGCCGCAGCGCTGGCGACCGCCACCAAAAATATCAAGATCGGTTTCGCCGTCGCGCAAATGTCCCTGCATCACCCTATCCGCATGGCCGAGCAAATGTCGCTGATCGACAATATTAGCGACGGCCGTTTGATCGTCGGGCTGGGACGCGGCACCGCGTATAACATCTACGATTACCAGGGCTATGGCATCGACCCGGATGAAGCGCAGGCGCGCTTGCTGGAATCCGAGGAGATCATGATCAAGGCGTGGACGACGGAGAACATGGTGCACAAGGGTCAGTTTTGGGATATCCGGTTGCCTATGTTGCGGCCGCGCCCGTTTACGCAGCCCCACCCCTATATGATCCGCGCGTGCTCCGGTGAGGAATCGATGCTGGGCATGGCGCGCGAAGGGCGCCCGTTCATGATGAACGTGCAGTCCAACGAGGTGACGAAACATCGGATGGATTTATATCGCAAGACAATGAAAGAATCCGGTTACGACGATGACCATATCGCGCGCAATGTCGATGAATGCTGGGTCTGGCGCAACGTCTTTGTCGCCGACACCGACGAAGAGGCGGCCGAAATTGGTATTCCTGCGTTTGAGCGGCAGATTGAGTTTCGCGGCGCCATGCGGAAACGGATCTATGAGGAACAGGGCGTCACTCTGGCGAAAACGCCGGTTGCCGGCGCGGCCCCCGTGGCGCGCGCACAGGTCGAGCACAGCCTTCTTTATGGCTCGCCCGAAACCGTTGCGGAAAAAATCGCCGCGATTGACGATATTGGCGTCGGCGGCATTATCCTGACCTTCCGCCTTGGCCCTATGGATTATGAAACAACGGCGAAAAGCATCCGCCTGTTTATGGAAAAGATCGCGCCGAAATTCAACTGACACCGCAACTCACCGGACCAGACCAGATTAACGAACAAATCAAGCGGACCAGATCGACGAACCAGTGGGCGACCCTGCGTTTATTGCGCGCTGATGCCGCCGTCGATCACCAGCTCCGACCCGGTCGTATAGCTCGATTCATCGGACGCCAGATACAGGATGCCATAGGCGACCTCCTCCGGACGTCCGACTCGGCCCAGCGGCACCTGCCGACCGAGCTTCCGCATCGCCTCTTCGGCGCCAAAGCGATCCCGATGTTCATCTAGAATCGGCGTATCAATGAAGGCGGGATGTACTGAATTACATCGGATATTGTATCCCTTGCGCGCGCAATGCAGCGCCACCGATTTGCTCAGGTGACGCACCGCCGCCTTGGCCGAATTATAGGCCGCCATATTGTGCCCGGCGATGATTCCCGCCATC
>JAESSL010000165.1 GCA_016764135.1 Alphaproteobacteria bacterium | reverse complement strand
TCCAACCATTCCCGCGCAAATTCTTCGAGCTTCGCGTCGGGTTTGTCCGGCAATGTGACTTTCAGACGAATATACTGATCGCCTTTTCGTTCCGCCGTTCCCGTTCCCTTCACCATGCCGCGTCCTTTCAGACGCAGCGTGCGACCGGTATTGGTGCCCGGCGGCACGTTCACCACGACCGGACCATGCGGCGTCGGCACATTGATTTTTGCGCCCAGCACCGCTTCAGACAACGTAATCGGGACTTCGAGATGAATATCCATCCCATCGCGTTCGAAAAACGGATGGGCGTCGACGTGAATTTCAACAAAAGCGTCGCCCGCCGGGCCGCCATTGAAGCCATCCATGCCCTGGTTCTTCAGCCGCAGGGTATCCCCCTCCTGGGACCCGGCCGGAATATCCACATCCAGCTTCTTGCCGTCATACAACTGGACGCGCCGCCGCACGCCTTCCACGGCTTCCAGAAAGAGAATTCGCACTGAATAGGTAACGTCTTTTCCCTTTACCTGCCGGGTGCGACGACGTCCGAACAGGTCTGAAAAGGCGTCTTCGAAATTCCCGCCGCCAAATCCGCCGCCGCCACCGCCCCGGTGAAAGGATTGATCGTATCGCGGCGATCCGTCGGCGTTGATTTCCCGTCGGTCGTATTGACCTTTCTTCTCGGAATCGGACAGTAAATCATACGCGGCGGTGACTTCCTTGAATCGATGTTCAACGATTGTGTCACCGGGATTTACATCCGGATGCAACTCTTTCGCCAGACTACGATAGGCGGCCTTTATTTCAGCCGGGCTCGCCGTCGGCGACACTGACAGAACTTGATAAGGATCTTTCATACCGCACCTGAAATATGTCTAGAAAATTGCTCTATTTGATGATTTCCCAACTACCGTCGGGTTTACGGCACGCCTTGCCATAGGCTTCTTCCGATTTTCCGGCAACCGTAATTGTCTGCTGATATTCCCGGCAATATTCGCCACTAGGCGCTCGATAGGCCGGTTCCGGCACCACCGACCCATAATTCCCGGAATCTGGATTGTTCCATGCAACCGTCTCGCCGGAGCGACCTGTTTCCAGTGCGTTGTTCGTGCTGCGATGTATCGCTGCACGATCCGCTTTATCCAGCGATTTGCCAATTTCTCCGCCAAACATGGCGCCCGCCAAGGCGCCAACGGCGACAGCGACCAATTTTCCGCTACCAGACCCGATTTGAGAGCCAAGGAGCGCGCCCAACCCGGCGCCGACCAATGTGCCGCCAGTTTGTTTCGAACCTTGGTCCGAGGCGCACGCAGACAGCGCAAACATCGCCGCGATGACTGGAATTACGATCGGTTTCATTCGAATGTTCCTTTTCAATATTTCGCCCCGCACGAAAAAAACCGCTTCCCCTTGCATCCAGATGCGCTCACGTAGTCTATATCAGCACGCGCGGCGAAACGCCGCCCTAGCATCCCTCTGGACTCTATATATTGTGCCCCCATGGCTATTACAAACACAGATGACCCACTTTTTTTGTTTGCGGAATGGTTTGATCGCGCAAAAGAGGCTGAAATCAACGAACCAACCGCCGTTACGCTTGCCACAGCGTCAAAGTCCGGTCGTCCCAGCGCTCGCATGGTGCTGTTAAAACACCATGACGAAAACGGCTTTGTTTTTTACACAAACCTGGAAAGCCGCAAGGGAGACGAGCTTCGGGACAATCCCTTCGCCGCCTTGTTGTTCCATTGGAAATCATTGAAACAGCAAATCCGAATTGAAGGCCCTGTCGAACAGGTCCCCGATTCCGAAGCAAACGCCTATTTCGCGACCCGCGACCGCGGCAGCCAGATTGGCGCCTGGGCGAGCGATCAGTCCCGTCCCATGTCCGGGCGGTTCCAGCTCGAAACAAATATTGCGAAGTTCGCGGCGAAATTTGGCGTCAGCACAGTGCCAAAACCACCGCAATGGTCTGGATTTCGTCTTCGCCCGGATTATTTTGAATTCTGGGACGACGGAAAGTTCAGACTACACGAACGGATCGTGTATAAGCGCGAAAAAGACGCGTGGACGACCGAGCATCTCTTTCCGTAACCACCTGCAAGAACCAACACCCTGCCTATGAACGCTGACACGACCCCCGTTTCACCCGAAAGTCGCACAAATAGCAATTTGATGCGCTGGGCGACCTATGCGTCGCTTACGGTGGCGATAACGTTGATCGGTACGAAACTATATGCGTGGACCCTGACGGAATCCGTCGCCATGCTCTCCACGCTCGTTGATTCGTTACTGGATGGAGCGGCCTCCCTCGTCACGCTCTTCGCCGTTCGCCATTCGCTAACGCCCGCCGACCGCGAACATCGTTTTGGACATGGCAAAGCCGAGGCGCTGGCCGCCCTGGCGCAGGCGGCTTTTGTCGCCGGATCGGCCATCGTCGTCCTGTTTCACGCCATTGAACGTTTGCTACATCCCGCCGCGATAAAGAACATGGAAACCGGCGTGGCGATCATGATTTTCTCGATCGTACTGACCCTGTTTCTCGTCATATTTCAAACTTACGTCGTCAAAAAATCCGGATCGGTCGCGATAACCGCAGATTCGCTGCACTACAAAGGCGACCTGCTGATCAATTGCGCCGTTATTGGCGCGCTCGTCGGCCATGCTTATTTTTCATGGGACTTACTCGATCCTCTCATTGGCGCCGCAATCACCGGATATCTGCTGTTTGGCGCCTGGCGTATTCTGGGCGACGCGCTGGATATGTTGATGGACCGGGAGTTGCCCAGCGAAGAACGGCGCCAGGTTGAGGACATCGTCATGGCGCATGAGAGCGTCCTTGATTTACATGAGTTAAGAACCCGCCGATCCGGGCAGGACGTCTTCATCCAATTGCACCTGGAGCTTGATCCGAACATAACCTTGATGGAGGCTCATGTTATTTCCGACGATGTCGAACGTCTGGTGCGCGATGCGTTCAAAGGCGCCGAGGTGCTGATCCACCAGGACCCCGCTGGAATTTTTGAAGCCCACGCCCAACATGATTAATGTCGAAACCCAACCTGAAACACGCCAATACGCAGGAGCGCCCTCATGACGGATAGTGTGAAAACCGTGATTCTGACCGGCGCCAGCCGAGGGATCGGTCACGCCACGGTCCAGCGATTTTCAGACGAAGGGTGGCGCATCATTACCTGCAGCCGCGAAGATGTGCCCGAGCATTGCAAACGCGACCCGAACTGGAGCCACCATATTCCAACTGATTTGTCGAACCCGACCGACGTATCGGCCTTTGTTGAGCGCGTAAGCGAAATTATCGCCGATCAACCGGTGCACGCCTTGGTCAATAATGCGGCGGTATCGCCCAAGACGCCCTATCAGGAACGGTTGGGCTGCCTGAATGGCGGGCTGGACGGCTGGCGGGAGGTGTTTGAGCTGAATTTATTTACGCCCCTCATTCTGGCCCGTGGTTTCGCCAGTGCGCTGGGTCGCGGCGCCAAGGATGGCGGCGGCGCGATCGTCAATATCACCTCCATCGCCGGACACGCCATACACCCCTTCGCCGGATCGGCCTATTCCACGTCGAAGGCGGCGCTCTCGGCGCTAACGCGCGAAATGGCCGTCGAATTCGCGGCGCTGGGCGTACGGGTGAACGCGGTGGCGCCCGGTGAGATTGAAACTGAAATGGTCGGCGATGAATACGAGCCGCTTATCAATCGCATCCCCCTGCACAGAATGGGTACGCCGGAGGAATTCGCCGCCTGCGTCTTCCAGCTCTGCAATAGCGATTTCAGCTATGTCACCGGCACGGAGATTTTCGTCACCGGCGGTCAGCACGTTTACTGAGCGTTCGGCGCTTCGTCGGACGCGACACGTTAATCGGTTGTTTCCGCTTCACCCGGCGCCGGCGTGTAATGTTTGGTCGTCACCAAATTAGCATAAACAGCGTCTGGCCCGCCACGGCTCAGCACCAGCGCCTTTTGCGCCTCATTGGCCTGCCGATCAACGGCGTCTGGATCCACGATATTGCGTAGACAAACATCACAATCGGCCAAAATATCAGCATGATCCGGATCCTTGGCGAGGTTCGTTGATTCCTCGGGATCGGCCTCCAGGTCAAAGAGTTCCGGCTCAAACCCGACATAATGGATGTACTTATAACGCCCCTTGCGGATCATATACGCCGCCGAGGGCGACCGCGCAGCGTGGTATTCGCTGAACACAACCCGGTCTGGATCATCCGGTTGATTGGCGAGGGTGAACCATGAGCGACCAGGCAACACGCCATCATCCGGGCAGTCCGCGCCCGCACACTGCACAATAGACGGGAAGGCGTCCACCAGAGACGTCGGCGTTTTGCAAACGCGACCTTCGGGAACATTGGGACCGGCCACAATTAGCGGAACGCCGCACGCTTCTTCATAATGATTGGATTTGCCCCATAAACCGCGCGCCCCGGCATTTTCACCATGGTCGGAGGTGTAGATAATACGGGCGCCGGGGGTCAGACCGTGCTCATCCAGAGCGTCGAGGACGCGCCCGATCTGGGCGTCCATAAAACTGCACAAACCAAGATAGGCCGCGAACGCCCGGCGATGTTGCTCCGGCGTTGCATCGGAACCGGCGTTTTCGCCCAAAAACCGTTCAAGCCAGGGATGCGCCTCAAACCCGCTATCGGCGCCAAGTTTCGGCACCGGCATATCGTTCACCGGATAGAGATCAAAGAATTCATCCGGCGCGGTCAGCGGATAATGGGGCGTCACGAAACTGACGAAAAGGGTCCAGGGTTCATCGCGCGCCGCCGCATCGCGCAACCAGTCGCAGGCCAGATCCGCGATTTGCCGATCATAACCGCTATAGGCGCTTTCGCCCGGCCCTGCGTTGAGAACAATGCCTGCGGCGCCGCCGCCTTTTTGAAACGGTGGTGGTACAAATTCAGGGAACTGACGGCGCACGGAGAGATGCACCATGCCCACGCCATCCTTGATGTGCATCGGAATGAATTGTTTATCGAAGCCGGTCGGGTCTTCTTCGGCGCGGTAATGCAATTTACCGATGGACTCGACCCGAACGCCGGACGCTTGCAGCCGGTGTCCCCAGCTTTCGATACGCCCGTCATAGGCGATTGCGTTATCCCAGCATTCGTTGTCGTGAACATAGCGCCCGGTGGCGAAACTCGCGCGCGCCGGCACACAAATCGGGCATGGGGTATAGGCTGAGTCGAACCGTGTTCCGCGCGCCGCCAACCGGTCCAGATTAGGCGTTTTCACCAGTGGATGACCGGCGCATCCCAACATTTGGGAATTGTGCTCGTCGGACATAATGACCAACAGGTTTTTTGGATCCATCGCTCTTTTCCCGCTTGTTGTCAGGACGCCATCGCCGTAACCGCTGGATTATGTCGCGGGACTTATAGCTGGCGAAACCAGTCGAGTCGCTTGCCAAGGCGGGTCAATTCCATATCGAGCCAAGCGCCCAGATGCCCGTCGCCATGTCGTTTTTTCAATTCCAGCAACCGCACGATCTCGGTGTCACACATTTCGACCAGCGTTTCCGCTTGTTCCGCACGGGCGGACGGCGTCAAAAAATGGAGGAAGCGAATTTTCAAGGCGATGACGAGATTGCTCACCTCGTTCATCGGGGCGCGGACATTGGACAGCATGAGCTCTTCAAAGATCGCGCGGCCCGCATCGGTGATCCGTAAAACGGATTCCTGATCTCGTTCCCGGTTTCGGGCGACGCCGTTTTCAGCAACGTCAATCGTTTCAACCAAACCTTCATATTGTAGAAGCTCCAGCGAGGTTCCCAACAAATCCAGGGATGGCCCGGAAATATGGGTGACGAAATACCGAACGTCGCTGGCCAGATCGCCATATCCGCGCTCGGCCTCCATAAGAGCGCCCAGCGCCGCTAGACGCACGGCCTCAGTCGGGATCAAGGTGTTGTCGCGATACATGGCTCGAGTCTATCCCTTCTTCGGTCTCGCTGTCCAACGCTGTAAAATCGCCTAACAAAACAGGCAGCGCTGTTACGCCGCTTTATCCAACGCCAAATCCGCCCAGATCTGAGTCAACGCATCCACCAGACGGTCCATCATTTCATCGGTATGCAAAGGCGTCGGCGTAAGGCGCAAGCGTTCCGTCCCTCGGGCCACGGTCGGATAATTAATCGGTTGAACATATATCCCGAAACGGGTCATCAGCGCGTCGCTTGCATCTTTGCAGAGCGAGGCGTCGCCGACCAGAATTGGGACGATATGGCTGACCGACGGCATAACCGGCAAGCCCGCCCGGTGCAGCTTCGCCTTTAGAGTCGCCGCGCGCTCCTGATGGCGCTCGCGAAGCTCCGGAGAATTGCGAACATTGCGCACACTGGTCAACGCGCCCGCAGCGACGGCGGGCGGCAGTGACGTCGTAAAGATAAATCCGTTGCCATAGGAGCGGATATAATCCACCAGCGCCGTAGAGGCGGCAATGTAGCCGCCAACGACGCCAAATCCCTTGGCCAGCGTCCCCTGCATAACCGTGACCCGGTCCATGACCCCGTCCCGCTCCGCCACACCGGCGCCAGTTTCGCCATACATGCCAACCGCATGCACCTCGTCCAGATAACTGATTGCGTTGTGTTTTTCACACACGGACAAAATTTCATCCAGTGGCGCAATATCGCCATCCATCGAATAGACGGATTCGAACACAACCATTTTAGGCGCATCCGGATCATCGGCGCTCATCAAGCGGTCCAGATCTTCCGGATCGTTATGCGCGAACACGCGCTTGTTGGCGCGGCTGTGCCGGATGCCCTCGATCATCGAGTTATGGTTGAGCGCGTCCGAGTAAATCAAACACCCCGGCAAGCCCATTCCCAAGGTCGACAAAGCGGTGACGTTGGCGACATAGCCGGACGTGAACAACAGCGCCGCGTCGCGCTGATGCAAAGACGCCAATTCCTGTTCAAGCAGTACATGATAGTGGTTCGTGCCGGAAATATTCCGGGTCCCGCCCGCGCCAGCGCCGCACTCATCCAGCGCCTTATGCATCGCAGCGATGACATCCGGGTTCTGGCCCTGTCCCAGATAATCATTGGAACACCACACAAGCACTTCAGAAACCTGTCCGCCTTCGTGATGGGCCGCAACGGGATAGCCGCCGCGGCGCCGCGCCAGATCGGCGAACGTCCGATAGTTTCCTTCCTGGTGAAGCGCGTCGAGACGCTCTTCAAAAAAGCCTTCGTAATCCATGTCTTCCGTCCTGCCTTACAACGCCTGAAAATCAGGCCTCCATGCCGTCATTTTTCCGGACCATCGCGTAACACTCTTCCAGTGCTTTCTCAAACCGGTCAAACATTTCGTCAATTTCAGCATCCGTTATAATCAACGGCGGGCAAAACGCCACTGTGTCATTTGGTAGCGCCCGGACAATAAGGCCATGTTCCTGCGCCCGCGCCTGAAGAAAAGCGCCGACCCCTTCCGACGCATCGAAATGGGTCCGGCTTGTTTTATTCTTCGCCAGTTGAACCGCGCCGATCAGCCCGATAGCACGAGTTTCGCCAACCAGCGAGTGGTCCATAAAGGCGTTGATCCGAGCCTGAAACTTGTCTGTTACGCTACGCACATGTCCCAGAATGTCGCGATCTTCGTAAATATTCAGGGTCTCCAGCGCAACCGCCGCCGCGACCGGGTGTCCCGAATAGGTAAATCCATGGCCGAATGTGCCGACCTTATTACTGTTGGCGCTGATGGTCTCGTAAACGTCTTCGTTGATCATCACCGCCGAAATCGGCAAATACGCCGATGACAGCGCCTTCGCCATCGTCATTATATCGGGCTTCATATCGTAGGTTTCACAGCCAAACATATTGCCGGTCCGGCCGAACCCGCAAATGACTTCATCGGCGATAAACAAAATATCGTAGCGCTTCAAAATCGCCTGGATTTTTTCAAAATAAGTGCGTGGCGGAATGATGACGCCGCCCGCGCCCATGATCGGCTCTGCGATAAAGGCCGCAACGGTTTCAGGTCCCTCGTCCAGAATCTGCTGTTCCAGCTTCGTCGCCAACCGAGTGGCGAAATCTTCCTCGGTATCTCCATCGCGACAGAACTCATAATAATGCGGACAGTCCGTATGGCGAATATTGGCGATCGGCAGATCAAAATCCGTATGATTTGCGGGCAGCCCCGTCAGACTGGCGGCGGCGACGGTGACGCCGTGATACCCGCGCGTTCGACTGAAAATTTTCTTTTTCTCAGGACGACCTTTGGCGTTGTTGTAGTACCAGACCATCTTCACCGCCGTATCATTGGCTTCAGATCCGGAATTCGCGAAAAAAACCTTCGACATCGGGACCGGCGCCATATTTATCAATCGTTCCGCCAGATCAATCGCCGGATTGTGGCTCTTCGAAGAAAAAATGTGATAAAAGGGCAATTGCCGCATCTGGCGCGTCGCCGCCTCGATCAAGCGCTCCTCGCCAAACCCAAGCGACGTGCACCAGAGGCCCGACATACCTTCTATATATTCTTTACCCGCTTCATCGCGGATATATATTCCATGACCGCCATTCGCGATAAACGGACCGGTCTCCCTGTGTTTTTCAAGGTTTGTGTAGGCGTGCAAGACATTTGCAATGTCTCGGCTTTCAGGGGAGTTGGTGCGATCGGTCATATCTTGGGTCTCCAGTCGATAAAATTTTGATCGGGTCTGACGCCGCCATGGCGACGCCAACATACCCCCAGAATACTCCTAAAACCGCGTATGGCGAAACATCGAACCCAGCCTGAATCGCAGTCTTTTTCATCACATTTGAGATATGTTGAATAATTTGTGAGTTGATTTTTATAACAATTAATTTATGTAATTAAAATAACAAGCACTAAACTCGATGGAGAATTAGCATGACCGCCGTTTATGTCATCCACGAAAACAGCGAGTGGCTCGCGCCGCTCCAAACGGCCTTTGAGCAAAAAGACATTCCTTTTGAGGAATGGCGCCTGATTGAAGGCTCCTTTTCTTTCGACGCCGCGCCGCCGGAAGGAGTGTTCTACAACCGGATGAGCGCGTCTTCCCATACGCGCGGCCATGACTTCGCGCCAGAATACACCGCCTCCGTCTTGGCGTGGCTGGAAGCGCATGGGCGCCGGGTTGTAAACAACTCACGCGCGCTCTCGCTGGAAGTCAGCAAGGTTCGGCAATACGCGGCGCTGCAGGCATGTGGCGTTCGCATACCGAAGACCACCGTCGCCGTTGGCAAGGAAGCCGTGCGAAAGGCCGCGCAGGACTTTGGCGCACCGCTGATTTTGAAGCCAAACCGTGGCGGCAAGGGCGCTGGCGTCCAACTCTTCAATGATTTAGCCGCGCTGGACGCCTTTCTGGATAGCGAGGCCTACGACCCCGGTCCCGATGGCACCCTGTTATTGCAGGATTATATCAAATCCCCTGAACCGTTTATTTTGCGCAACGAATTTGTCGGCGGCGAGCATTTGTACACGGTGCGGGTCGACACGTCTCAGGGATTTGAACTCTGCCCGGCGGATGTCTGCCAGATTGACGACCTCGCCTGCCCCGTGGGATCTGAGTCCACAAGCAGCCCTCAAATCGCCCCACGATTCGAAATCCTGAAAGATTTCACGCATCCGAACCTGGAATTGTACAAAAAATTCCTGCGTGATAATGGCATCGAAGTTGCGGGAATCGAGATGATTTTCGACGAAAATGGAATCGCCTGGACCTATGATGTAAACACCAACACAAACTACAACCCGGAAGCGGAAGAAGCTGCGGGCTTTAGCGACAACGACAAGTCCGGTATGGGTGCGCTCAGCCGGTTTTTAAACGCGGAGCTGGAAAGACAAAGCATTTCCGCCGCGGCATAAGGCTTACGCCAGATCGCCAAACCTCCAAGGTGCAAACTACCGGGGATTAACCGTCAATCCGGTTGATCCCCGTTTGCATTAATGGTCCGATCCCCTGAGAGAAACCTCCTAGAGAAACCTTCTGGAGCAACCTTCTCAGGGGATCGCCATGATATTCGTATTCGGCTCTATTAACGTCGACCTGGTTCAACAGAGAAATCGCCTGCCTCTACCGGGCGAAACGGTACTCTGCGACAGTTACAGCATCGTCGCGG
>JAESSL010000164.1 GCA_016764135.1 Alphaproteobacteria bacterium | reverse complement strand
TCGCAGAAATTACGCCGCATGGCTGGCTGGCGGAGCTGGCGCTGGTCGCTATTTTACTGGCGCAGCGCGGCCTCTATATCCATGTGCGCAATGTGGCGCAGGCGTTGTCTGAAGGCGGCGTCGTCGCCGGACGCGCGGCGGTCGCCCATATTGTCGGGCGCGATGTGACAAAACTCGATGAACATGGCGTGTCCCGCGCCGCGATTGAAACCCTGGCGGAAAACTTCGCCGATGGGGTGGCGGCGCCGGTGTTCTGGTTTGCGTTGCTGGGGCTCCCCGGTCTCTGCGCCTACAAAGCCATCAATACGATGGACAGCATGATTGGTTATAAATCACCACAGTATAAAAACTTTGGCATGACGGCGGCGCGGCTGGACGATGCGGTAAACTGGATTCCCGCTCGACTGTCCGGGGTGATGCTCGTGCTGGCGGCGGCGTTTGCGCCAACGGCCAATCCGGCGCGGGCGTTGCAGGTGCTCCGAACAGATGCGCAGAACCATGATTCGCCCAACGCCGGATGGCCGGAAGCGGCGATGGCGGGGGCGTTGAACGTGGCGCTGGGCGGTCCGCGAACCTATGGCGGCGGCGTGGAAAAATCCCAATGGATTGGCGATGGCGATGCGCGCGCCACGGTGGACGATATTCGCCGCGCTCTGGTGGTGTTTACGATCGGGTGCTTGTTGAACGGGTTGCTGGTCGCGTGTCTGGCGATTGTGTCGCTGAGTTAAGCCTGGCGATTGTATCGCTGAGTTAAGACAGTATCGCTTCGTTAAGGTTGGCGATTCGGAACAGCTCGTCGATATCCAGATGGGTTTCCAGATGAGCGGCCAGAGTGTCCAGTGTCGCCTCCACCAGCGCGTCATGGGCGGTTTCACCGAAACTTCCGCTGCGAATGCGATTTAAAAATGCGGCGCGATAGGAATCAGCGGCGAAAAGCCCATGCACGTAGCACCCCATGACAAGTCCGTTTGGCGACGTTGCGCCTCGGTCGTGGGCGTCGTTGTCGGCGGCCATGTTCAGCATGGGGCGTTTGGTGGCGGGGCCGGTGGTTTCGCCCATATGCATTTCATAGCCGCGTGCGATGGCGCCGGAGGTTGGGTCGCGAAACGTGACTTCGGCGAGCGTTTTTGTCGTGCCAATCGTGGTTTCGATATTCAGCAGGTCCAGGCCAGGGGTCTCGCCCGGTGCGCCTTCAACGCCATTGGGGTCGGCCACGCGTGCGCCCAGCATTTGATATCCGCCGCACAATCCGACCACCACGCCGCCGCGCCGGACATGGGCGCGAATATCAATATCCCATCCCTGTTTGCACAGAAACTCCAGATCGGCGCGGGTGGATTTTGACCCGGGCAGCAGAATGACGTCCGTTTCGGCCGGGATGATTTCGCCTGGTTGAATGATCGACACCGTGACGTTTGGTTCCGCGCGCAACGGATCAAGGTCGTCAAAATTCGCAATGCGGCCCAGACGGGGAACCGCGATGTGGATCGCGTTCTCTCCGGTTCCAAAATCATTGCGTGCGTCCAGCGCCATCGCATCTTCGGCGGGCAACAGCCGGGCGTCCTCGAACCACGGCAATACCCCATGGCAGGTCATGCCGGTATGGCCCTCGATGATATCGAGCGCCGGATCGAACAAACTCTTGTCGCCGCGAAATTTGTTGATGATATATCCGGTGATTCGGCTGCGCTCGGCGTCGCTCAGTAGTGTGTGTGTGCCGACCAGACTGGCGATGACGCCGCCCCGGTCGATATCCGCGACAAGCACGACCGGGATATCCGCCGCTTCAGCGAATCCCATATTGGCGATATCGCCATCGCGCAAATTCACCTCCGCCGGGCTTCCCGCGCCCTCGACGAGGATCAAATCGGCGCTTTCCGAGAGCGCGCTAAAACTCTCCAACACCTTGGGCAGCAGCGTCGGCTTCAAGTCGTGATAGTCCCGCGCCTTGGCGTTGCCCATCACTTTTCCCTGCACAATAATCTGCGCGCCGATATCGCTTTGCGGTTTCAGCAATACCGGGTTCATATGAACGCTGGGCGTCAATCCGCAAGCCTGAGCCTGCAGCGCCTGGGCGCGGCCAATTTCGCCGCCATCGGGTGTAACGGCGGCGTTGTTTGACATGTTTTGTGGTTTAAAGGGCGCGACGCGCAGGCCCCGATGGACCGCCGCCCGGCACAGCCCCGCGACGAGCATGGATTTTCCAACGTCCGAGCCCGTGCCTTGCAGCATTAACGCTGGCGTTTTGACCATTGTGATAGTGGCCTTTGGTCGCGGCGACGCGCATGTCGCCTGTAATTCTCGCCTATCGGGATTTCGCAAGAACGCTGCGCAGCCGGTCCGCGCCGGAATTGGCGTATTTGCCCTTGATCAGAATTGACGACGGCGCCGCACCAGTGCTTTTGTAATATTCATGGTTGAGCGTGTCCTGCTTTTCGATGATCGCGCCTTCCAGCGCACCGCCGAGGAAGGCGCCCTTGCTGACGGAATAGGTAATCATATCGGCGCCCAAAGCGGCCGAGGTGGAGCCTTCAATGCCGACGCCCAGCGGCCCGATCGCCGCGTTCAATTCAGCGCCGACCTTGATTTTATGCTCCAGAATGGAAGACAGCCCTTTTGACGTCATGATAACGATGATGGTTTCTGACGCCTGCCCGCCAAATTGCAGACCAAAACTGGCGGAGCCCATCCCGAAAAACGCCGGATAGCTCCATTTCCCGTTGGCGCCCTTGGCCAACATGACGCCACTGCCGCCCTCTGCGCCAAAGATAAAGCCCGCCTTTAACAGATTGGGGAAGATCAAAACGCCTTTGGCATGAGACAGATAATTTTTCAGATGCGGCGCGATGTCCGGCTGCGCCAGCAGCTTCTGAACCGTGATGACCGATTTGTCGACCAGTTCCTGCGCTTCGGAATACGCCAGGGCGGGGCGCGGCGCGATAAAGGGCGCGGCGAAAATCAGGGCCATCAAAACCGTGGCGATTCTAAGCATGGGGAAGTCTCCGGTTAAGTTCTTGAACGCGTTCGACGGACAATTAAAATTCAATCCCGATCTGCGCCTTTACGCCCGCGCGAAAGGGGTGTTTGACTTCTGTCATCTCGGTCACAAGGTCGGCGATGTCGATCAGGGGCTGCTTTGCGTTGCGACCGGTCACGACGACATGCAAATCCTTGCGCTTTTGCGATAACGTCTCCAACACTTCATCTAGTGGGATATAGCTATAACGCAATACTATATTTAGTTCATCGAGAATTATTACCTTGTAGCTGGGATCCGCCATGATTTCTTTTGCGTAGTCCCAGGCTGCGCGCGCTGCATCAATATCGCGCTGCCGGTCCTGGGTGTCCCAGGTGAAGCCTTCGCCCATGGCCTTGATGGTGCAAAGCTCCGGAAACTTGTCCAGCACCACGCGCTCGCCGGTCTCCCAAACGCCTTTGACGAATTGTACGATACCGACTTTCATGTCATTGCCGATGGCGCGTATCGCGAGCCCCATGGCGGCGGTCGACTTGCCTTTGCCCTTGCCCGTATGGACAATCAACAGGCCTTTTTCTATTGTTTTGGTCGCGATTATTTTATCCCGCGCGGCCTTTTTATTGGCCATTTTTTCCGCGTGGCGCTCGTTGATTTCCTGTTCGGTCATGCCGGCGGTTTTCATGAAAATCTCCTGTTCAGTATCGGCGTCATCGCGTGATTATTCAGTATAGCTCGGTTTCGCCATAACTCTATTTTAGCGCCGGGTCATTTTGCGATAAATCTTGTAGAAACGCGAAGGCGGTGTTGCTGCGGGGGCGCCACAATCCACGCGTCTGAGCCTCGATCAACCGGTCGGCGATTTCCCGTAGCGCTTCCGGATTGGCGTCGGCGATAAAATTTCGAACCGAATCGTCGTCGATATAGGCGTCGTATACGGCGTCGAAATGATGATCGGCGACGCATCCCGCCGTCGCCGCGAAGGCGAACAGATAATCCACCGTTGCGGCGATTTCAAAGGCGCCCTTGTAGCCATGGCGCATGACGCCGCTGATCCATTTTGGATTGACCGCGCGGGCGCGCACCACCCGTGCGATCTCTTCGTCCAGGGTCCTGATTTTGGGTGATTCCGGGCGCGAATGATCATTGTGATAAATAGTGGGCCGGCGCCCGGACAGGCTTTCCACCGCTGCGGTCAGGCCGCCTTCAAATTGATAATAGTCATCCGAATCGAGCAAATCATGTTCGCGATTGTCCTGATTATGGATGACGGCGTCGATGCTGCGCAGTCGTGATTCAAACAATCCATGCGCCGATTCGCCCTCGGCGCCAGCGCCATAGCGAAACCCGCCCCAGGCGATATAGGCGCGCGCCAGATCGTCCTGACTGGTCCAGCCGCCTTCGTCGATGAGCGCTTGTAGTCCCGCGCCATATGCGCCCGGTTTGGACCCAAAGACCCGCGCCCCGGCGCGCGCCTGCGCCTGTTGCGCGTCGAGGCCATCGCGCTGAAATTGCGCTGCATACGATGCGACGCGGGCGGCCAGTGGATTGTCCCGCTCGCTCTCGTCCAGTGCGGCGACGGCGCGCGCGGCGGAATCGAACAAATCGATCAGGCCGGGAAAGGCGTCGCGAAAGAACCCGGAGATGCGCAACGTGACGTCCACGCGCGGCCGGTCCAGAACGTCCAGCGGCATGATCTCAAAACCGGTGACGCGACGCGAGGCGGAATCCCAGGTGGGCCGCGCGCCCATCAGGGCCAGGGCTTGCGCGATATCGTCGCCGCCTGTGCGCATGTTGGATGTACCCCATGCGCTGATCGCCATGCGCGCGGGCCAGCTTCCATGATCCTGCGCGTGACGCTCCACCAGCATTTGCGCAGACTTCCATCCCAACAACCACGCCGCCGGGGTCGGGACCGTACGGGTGTCGAGCGAATAGAAATTTCGACCTGTGGGCAACACGTCGGGGCGGCCCCGCGTCGGCGCGCCGGACGGGCCCGGCGGCACGAAGTTTCCGTTTAACCCGCGCAGGATTCCGTCAATTTCCGCCGGGCCGCAGCGCGCCAGATTGGGCCGCAACACCGTGTCGATAAATTCGATAACCGCGCGCGATGCGACGCCGGGCGTCGCGGCCTCGCCTGCAATAATTTGCGTGGCTAAAAGTTCCAGCCGTTCCACCGTGTCCCCATGAGTGCGCCACGCCTCGTCGACCGGAAGAACCTTCACCAGCGCGGCGGGGCGCAGTCCGGTCCATGGCGTTGCGGGCACGCATTCCAGTGGATCAAATTTCAGGTCAAAATCCGCCGCCAATGCGCGAATCAGAGATGCGTCACCGGCGCCTTTCGACGCGCGCGGCGTTCGCGTCAGGGCGACCAGAAGGTCGTTCAGTTGACCGCCGGACGGCGATTCTCCAAAAATATGCAGCCCATCGCGAATCTGCATTTCCTTGAGTTCGCATAGATAATTATCCAGCGCCGCGAGCGCTTCGGTCTCGTCGGCGCCGGGCGCCATCCCGCAATCCCGATCGAGTCCGGTGGATTGCGCCAGTTCCAGAATCTGGGCGCTCAGAACTTTCAACCGTCTCGGGTCCAGTCCGGCGGCTTCATAATATTCATCGACAAGCTGTTCCAGATCGCGAAGTGGGCCATAGCTTTCCGCGCGGGTCAGCGGCGGCGTCAAATGGTCGATGATGACCGCCTGGGCGCGCCGTTTCGCCTGGCTACCTTCGCCGGGGTCGTTGACGATGAAGGGGTAGAGGTTTGGCATTGGGCCGAGGGCGACTTCGGGAAAGCACTCCGCTGACAGCGCCAGCGCCTTGCCGGGCAACCATTCCAGATTGCCGTGCTTGCCCATATGAATGAGCGCGTCGGCGCGAAAATCCTCTCGCAGCCAAGCGTAGAACGCCAGATAGTTATGTGGCGGCGGCAAGGCCGGGTCGTGGTAGGATGTGACCGGGTCAATATTGTATCCGCGCGCCGGTTGCAGCGCGATAACGATGTTTCCACAGCGATAGGCGGAGATGGCGAATTGGCCGCAATCCACTGCGCCCGGCATATAAAAAGGATCGCGTTCTGGCGGCCCCCATCGCTCCAGCACGGCGTTGCGCACCGATTTCGGAAGGTTGGCGAAGAACAATTGGTAGTCGGCGAAGGAAAGCGTTTCGCGAATTTCCCGCCCGCGCCATCCGGCATTGGTCGGGCCCGCCGCCAGTCGGTCCACCAGCGCGGCGCCGGTGGCAGGCGCATCCTCGATGTCGTACCCTGCGGTCGACAGCGCTTTGAGAACATTGACGCTCCCCGCCGGCGTATCGAGGCCGACCCCATTGCCCATGCGTCCGTCCCGGTTGGGATAATTGGCGAGGATCAGGCCGATCCGGCGTTCACTGGGGGTTTTACGCCGCAGTCGCGCCCAGGCGGCGGCCAGTTGGGCGGTGAAATCGACCCGGTCGGCGACGGGCTGATATTCCACAATATCGGTCTGGGACGCCGCATCGCGCCGCGCCTGTCCTTTAAAACTAACCGCGCGGGTCAGGATGCGGCCATCGACTTCCGGCAGGGCGACATTCATGGCGATATCGCGGGCGGA
>JAESSL010000163.1 GCA_016764135.1 Alphaproteobacteria bacterium | reverse complement strand
TTTTTTTAGCGATTGAAAGTTTTTTCGCAGGCCGGATCAATTGCGCCGGCGAACTCAGGTTTCGGCGCCCTGTTCAGGAGAATCGGCGGCGGGATCTGATGAGAGGACAGTTTCTTCTGCATTGAAATCAGATAAATCCTGGGTTTGTCGACCCAGAAAAATTTCACCGTTCTGGCGGTGCACGTTTACTTTGGCGTTGTAGACATTGTGCGTGTAGCCGTGTTTGTCAGTGATCGTGTATCGGCTGACATTGTAGGCGTTGTCGTCTTGTTTGTGTCCCGTCAGGTAACACATGATCGATTTTACTTTTTCCCGGCTTAAGGTGACGTCTTCAAAAACGCGTAACCGCTCGTGCGAGGCGCTGAGGAAGCGTTGCGCATCATATGTTTCCTTCTTGGAGTCAATTTCGGCGCTGTTTTGGGGACGCGCGGAGAAATCGCCAATGAGGATTTGATCGGGCAGGGCCTTTTCGATCATGCGGGCCAACTGGATAGTGACGTCTCCGACGATGAAGCTGTTGGTGCCGGGTCGGGCGCCTTCCGCCTGATAATATTCAAAGCATTCGCCAATATGAAAACTGCTGCGTAATTCAGGAATTGTTGAAACGATGCCGCTTCGACGTCCCAGCGAGTTTTCCGCGAGCAACAACATCAGGAAGGAGAACAGGTCGAGGTTGCCACTCATAGTGTTGGTCTGGTTCCAAACGTAGAAGCCGTCACCGGTCGTTGAATGTCGCAGAGATATATTCACGCCGTGCTCTTTGGCGCGTTGAAACGCGACGTTGATGGAATAGGACAGACTATTCAGCAACGTCACCTGATCCAGCGCCGGGTGGCGGGAGAATCCGACGATATCCACAAGAATCACCGCCTGGTTGCGAATTTTGGTGATGCTGTATCGTTTTGTAAGGTATTCCAGCGACCGTTCGCCGCCTGCGGCGGCGCGCAATGTTTCCGGAATAGCGATGCTATAGGGCTCGATTTCACAGATATCGGCGATCCCGCGCAGCTCCGTATGGGTGCGAAGCGCCGACCCTACGAGAATATCTTCGTGGTTCGAGAATAGATTGGGCAACAGATATTGAGGCACAAAAAGCACCTCCAATCCGAAATCGGTTGGAGCCCAGCCAATCATCGTGTTGCGCCCAAGACGCCAGAGACGGTTCAGTTCGTCGTCAATAAATTTTAAATACTGACGTGTCTGGTTTGTCGCCACGAAAGTGTACTCGCTATAAGTTGAATTCCAGCCAAGCCCAAGCGACACATGAAACGGATAGGCGTGTCAATCAATACATGGCCTGCAATTGGTTGTCTGAACCCGACGTCAACGGCGCGGTTGCGTTTAATTATAATAATTTGGCTGATAATTATTCCGATGTCGATCCGCAATATTTGGTAATTGCGGATGGCTGTTTTGATTTGGGCGGTTACTATAAGCGGATGCATTCTATATCACCTCAGGATCCGGACGCCCGTTTCCGTTATGTTGTCCTGATCGCCTCCATGCTGATGTTGTTCATTGGGACCGGCAGCGTTTATTTTCTCGTTGTCGCATTGAAACCGATCGCCGCCGATTTTGATTGGCCGCGCGCTGTGCCGTCGTTCGCCTATTCGCTCCAATACCTTGGGGCTGGCGTTGGTGGCATAGTGATGGGGTACTGGCTGGATCGCTCCGGAATGAAAGGTCCGGCCATTGTCGGGGCCATCAGTATCGCGGTGGGCTCGATCCTGATGAAGTACGTATCGGAAATCTGGCAGTTTTATATTCTGTTTGGTGTTTTCATGGGCCTGATTGGCCGCTCGACGCTGTTTGCGCCGCTCATGTCTAATATTACGCGATGGTTCGTCAAAAATCCCAGCATGGCGGTCGGCGTCGTCGGGACAGGGCAATCTTTGGCCGGTGCCGTGTGGCCGCCGGTGTTCCAATATCTCAACGATTCGATCGGGTGGCGCGAAACGTCATTTTATTATGGCGTTTTCGTACTCCTGACGATGACGCCGCTCGCACTGGTTTTCAGGCGTAGTCCGAACAAGCAATCCAGTGGCGCCGCGGCGCCCCGAAAATCTTTCGGAAACAACCGTGCGGCGGCGGCCTCTTTCGGAGAAAGCCCGCAAAAATCCCTCACGCCAAGACGAATTCAGGGATTGTTGTCGATTGCGTCGATCGGTTGTTGCATCTCGATGTCATTGCCGTTGGCGCATATTGTCGCCCATGTCAGCGATCTTGGATATTCGCCGTCACGGGGCGCCGAGGCCTTGTCCATTATGTTGATTTGCGCGTCGCTGAGCAGTTTCTTTGGCGTCGGCTATCTGGGCAGTCGGTTTGGCGGATTGTGGTCGTTGTTTTGTTTCTCGGCGATCCAGGCGCTGATCCTGGGGTTGTTGGCGGTCGTCGAGGACCTTCCCATGATATATCTCGTCGCTGCGCTGTTTGGACTGGGGTATGGCGGCGTTTTGCCGAGCTATCCAGTCATTGTGCGCGAATTTCTACCGGCCAAATCCGCAGGTCGGCGCACCGCGACCGTTATTTTGTTTGCAGGATCAGGGATGGCCATCGGCGCCTGGATGGGCGGGCTGCTGTTCGACCTGACGGGATCGTATACAATCGCCTTTCTGATTGGGGTCGTCTGCAATGTCGGGAATTTGTTAATTATTGGCCGACTTATACATTTACAAAATGCGGGGCGATTGACGCCACAACCGGCAGCCGCCTGAGTCGAGCGAACGCGCGGGAAACGTAAAATTAATTTTTTTCCCTCAAATATGGCGAATACGCTTAATTTGAGCGGTATAAGAGTAATGAAATTGGCGCCTTCGATTTTACTCAAGACCCGAAAACCCATAGATCAAGCGTTATTCCGTTTCGGGAAACACTAAATATTGACGTTTAAAATTTTATATAAATTACAGTAAAGCGAGTCTTTTAATTTATCAAAATTACGTAGTAATTTTTTACAACAGAGCGTCTTATTTTTTTGATTGATCAGTAAATCTTATGATGATTATTGTTCAAGACTGAACGGGTGAAAGAAGGGGTGCGCGTTATGAAAATTATGTTGTTTGATCACATGGAAACGCCTCCGCGCTCTAAATCCGGGCATATCATCGTATATTCCGGCGTCAGCGCCGATTATGAGAATATGGCGGTTACCTATGTTGATTGCGTGTATGAAATTTCTGGCCATCTCGTTGAATTTCGCAAGAACGCGGATTTCCATGCGTCGCGTTTTGAAGATGCGCTGAAGTGGGCGATTACCCATGCGCAGGCGGTTGGCATTGAGGAAGTTTACGCCGTATTTACGCTCGGACGCCCGCTGGACATGACTGTTGTCCGAAGAATCTGTTCGGACGGACTTGCCGACTGCCGACGTTACCAGGGTGCGTCAGAAGACACGACCTCGGGAGATTGCGTCGGCTCCCTGCCGAGTTGGGCGTCTATGAAGCCGGCGATGGGGTCCAGGTTACGACGGGGTCATTTTTCGCGCGGCGGCGCCGGGTTTTCCGAGGCAGCCAGATAATGTCGACGATTGACGACCCGGTTTCCATATCTTCGCCGCATCGAAAGGGGCCTGTGGAGACGAAGCGCGCCGCCGCAACGCTTCAACCGAGATCGCAACAGGATTTCGTCGTCGGGAAAGCGGCCCTGGCCTGGAGATCAAA
>JAESSL010000162.1 GCA_016764135.1 Alphaproteobacteria bacterium | reverse complement strand
CGATGCTTTATATTATGTACGACAGCTCTTGACGAAAAATCGATGGCGACCTACATTTAGGGTCCTAGCCTTATGATTCTAAAGAGATTTCGGTAAAGGCATAAGGGCATAACACCGGGTGGCAACGTCAGTTTAGGCGCCCTCCGGAGGCGAAGGCCGGGGGTTCGAATCCCTCCTGGCGCACCAATTTCTCCTATTTTTAAAAATAATAGCGGGAGAATACTTTTAAATTTTTCATCCTTTCGTTAGCGCAATTGTAGCGCAAAGACCTGTCGTTTCTGGCTCAACCGCGCAGACCTGTCTGTACCGTAAAATTAATGATCTAGAAATTTCGGTAAATTTAAAAAAACTGCGACTCGCGCAACACAATTTCAATTTGACCGTCTCAGCCATAACCGCAGACAAAAAAAATCCCAGCCTCACGAACGTAAGGCTGGGATCACGTCGCACTCAATGCGACCAAAACTAAATCTAATTATGCTGTAACGACACCTGTCCGCTTACGCCGCGTTAAGCCATACCCCAGCAAACCTGTCAGAATGATTGCCAAGGCACCAGGCTCAGGAACCTCACCACCCGGCGTATCTGTTTGACCCGTAATGTCGTCGACCCCGCCAGATTTTTTGAAATATATCTTCATCATCGTGATGTTTTGACCCTTGTCGCCAAACCCGAGGAATCCAACACCATGGTTGCCTGTAACGGGCAGGTCAATTCTATCAACAAAATTCGACGCCCCCTCACTGGCCGAAGTATCACCCCAATCTTCGCCTTCATTAAAGAAATAAACCTTACTGTCGCCTTCATTTCCATCTATGTCGAAGACGTCCATTCCGGTCAGATTTACTGCTTGGTTAAATAGAAACTTCAAATAACCACCGCTTGCGGCATCATCCGGGGAATTACACACAGTGGACGTACAGCCCCCATCAGAATAATTATCTTCTTGAATGATGAGAATATTGCGCCAGTCTTTGTCGGTATGCGTCGAGCCATTTGGAATCGTATGACTCCCACCTACATTCGTGTGGCGCAAATCATTGTCTTCATGCGTGAAACTTCCGCTACTGGGAAAAGCCACCGCGTCTCTCGATCCGTGGACTGAAATCGTAACGCCAACGCCAGCAGCGGCGCCGAATATCTGGCTCGCATACTCATTGTCAATTATCTGACCATTCATAATCGCATTCGCATTGCCCGCAGAATCCGTGTCAAAATCAAGTACCCATTCCGCTGCGCCTGCGCTGGTCGACAATCCAACAGCAAACACTGCAGCCAGAATACTAGCTCCGTATTTCACGCCGTGTAAATTTCTTTTCACAACATTTTTGCCAAAGTCAAAAACCATCTCACATCCTTACTCGGCGCGTTTTTCGCCCGATAGAGGTTTTATTGTTGTTATCGTATTACTTAGCACAGAATTATGCAAGGAGCATGCCATACACTCATTAATAATTATTCCATATCTTTCAAATAGTTACGCATCCGACATTAGGCCCCATGGCATTTATCTGTAAGGAATTCCGACTCAATATTTTGAACGGCGTGTCGCACCACCTTACTTTTACATTATATTTCAACATGTTATCGGAACCTTAAAAAATATCCACAAATGTAAAAATTTCCGACACTGGAATTGGAGTGAATCGCCCTTTAGGCCTCAATTTCAGCGAGCAGCCGTTTGGCTTTTTCAATAGTTTCATCGCCTTTTTTGGATTTAACCACTTCTTTAAGATGCCGCAGCGCTTCCCTTTTATTGCCGCGTTGATTCAACGCAAAAGCGAGGTGATATCGTATGCTCAGATTGCGTGATGAGCGAGAATAGGCGTTCCGCAAAAGGCGCAGCCCTTCTTCGACGTCTCCCTGTTGCACCAGAATCCAACCATACGTATCCAGGGTTTGCGGTTGATTGGGCGCGAGATCATACGCTCTCTCCGCGTAACTCAAAGCGCGGCTGTCCTTAACTTCGTAATAAAGCCACGCCAGATTATTTAGCGCTATAACATCCTTTGGCGCCGCTTTGTATAAAACTTCAAATTGTTGAATAGCGTCTTTATGCTTTTTTGCGTTTATATAGGCGCCGCCCAGCGCATGACGCGATCGAACGTCCTTCGGATTGGCGTCTACCCACCGTTTCAAACGTTCAATCGGCAAATTTCCACTTTCTGCCTTTTTCCGCGCGAAATAGAGTTTGACGAGTAAGGTCCCGGACTCCTGAATTCGCAACCCGGCGGCGTACGAAACAGCGGCTTCGTCATACCGTTTCAACTGCATCATCACATCGCCGCGCAAAGAGTGACCGATTGGCAGATTTGGATAGGCGTTTCGCAATCCGTTTGCTCTGGAGAGCGCTTTTTTAAACCGACCCATACGGGTTTCCAGTGATATTAAAGCGGCGCGCGCCGGAATGTTTTTTGAGTCAAACGTCGCCGCTTTCAGCAACGCCTTATGGGCGCCGACCAGATCGCTGCTCCGGATTAAATATTGCGCGACGGGAGACAAACGCGGGTCGCTGCCGCCCATCATGCCTCGCATACGATTAAAGATCGCCGCCGCCACTTTTAACTTGCCGTCATCCAGTTCCACGAGGCCCAGACGCTCCAATACAGCCAAATCGTCCGGGAACCGCTGGCGTAGCTTCTTCGCATCCCGCCGCGCTGAATCAATATCGCCAACCAGCTGATGCGTGACGATTAATTCAAGTTGAACCTCTTTGTTGCTTCTATCCTGTTCCTTCGCCTTTGATAAAAAAGAGATCACACCTTGAAAGTCACCCGCACGTTTAGCGATCGACGCCAACGCCAACAACGGCGCAACGCCAGCGCCATCCTGGCCAATCATTGTCTTATATCGCGCCTTGGCCGCTTCAACCTTTCCTTCGCGTAAATCAATAAGAGCAAGGTTGTTTTGGGCGTCATGGTAATTCGGGTTGAGGCTTAACGCTTTTTCCAGATCAACGCGCGCTTCCGCCGCCTTCCCCAGGCCCCATTTCGCCGCCCCCATTATGTTGTATGGCGTTGGGTCGTCCGGTATTCGGCTCGAAATCTCTTTTGCAAGATCCACCGCTTCTTTGAATTTTCGTTCCCGCAACAAAATCAACGCCAGAGTCAGCCCCGGGCGAACCGCCTTGGAATCACCGCTAAAGGCGCTTTTCAGTCCGGACACCGCCTCGTCTCGATCACCTGAGCGCAAACGGCTTAGCGCCAGAAACGTCTTTATGGACTGATCCGACGGTGACTGGGCCAAGGCTTCCTGAAACACTTCGCCTGCTTCGCGGTAGCGCTGATTGCGAATAAGCGCGATGCCCAACTGCCGCAACATGGACGGATCGTTTGGCGACAATCCACGCGCCACCTGGAGCATCGTCAACGCCTCGCGCCGGTTCCCTCGTCGAAGAAGCAGACCGCCCAACAAAGTCCGCGCGCCTGCATGAAAGGGTTCAATATCTACAAAGGTTTTCAGAGCGGAATAGGCGTCGGGATAATTTTTTACCGCGCGGTTCACAAGCCCAGACAACAAATAGAGCGACGGGTCCGCCTTGAAGTCTTGAGGCGAAAGGCTCCGCAGGATCAAATCCGTTTCCTGCAAATATTGAAAATATTGCGTCTTATCGCCTTCCTGACCGCGCTGGATCGCCTTCAAATACAACGCATTTGGATTCCGAGGCTGTATTTCCAATATATGCGAAATATCCGGCGACGCATCGGCGAGACGACCCAGTTCAACCAACACGCTCGCGCGGCCAATTCTGGAAGGAATGACGTCCGCTTCCAGAGCCAACGCCTTGTCAAAGGCGCTCAGCGCAATTTTCGGACGACCTTTTCGACGAAAGATTTTTCCTTTTACCGCCCAGGCGTAAAAATTTTCGGGCTCCAGCGAAATCGCCTCTTCGATCAGATCCGTCGCCAGCTCCAGATCGGCGCGCAACATCTGATAGCGCGCCAAACCAATTCTGGTGATTGCCGCATCGGGGCGCAATTCTTCCGCCCGTTCAAACGCCTCGACCGCATGAAGCAGTGACCGCGTCGCCAGGAATGCCTGCCCCCGCACAATCTGCAAGCCAGCCTCAACCTCCGCGGACCGACCGCCAAGCGCAAAGTCATTGATGACCTCGTCATAGCGACGCTGCATTAAAATCGTGCTGACAAGCGGCACAATCAACAATTCTTCGTCGCCCCCACCGGCCCTTGCACGACGCAATTCTTTTTCCGCGGAGACAGGGTCCCCAATTTTGAGATACGTCCGGCCAATTAAAATTCGGGCGGGCAAATCAGACGGGTTTTCGCGGAGGATATTTTTAAGTTGAATTATCGCCGTTTTATATTCACGGTCTTCATAATTTGAAACGGCGTCCTCGAACAAACTTGAAGAAGCTTTTTCCACCGTCGCGGCGCGCGGGTCGCCAACAAAAGAACCAACGAAAACAACCGAAAACGCCAATATTCGCGCGACATTTCGGAACCCCCAAGCTTTGCCAAAGAAGCGTGGTTTGCCAAAGAAAAATGGAAGCAATACTGAATCTCGCGAGGCCAATTTCATCTTCTCTCCCGCCTCAAATAGGCGTCAATTTTAGGTGGCAGGCATAAAGGCGTTTTGCCGAGGCACATTACCATGCGTCATCACCGCCTCCAACAGTCCTCATAAACCTGCGGTCTGGTTTTCAGCGTCAGGCAGGTCGCACATATAATCTCTCAAACAAACACCTCGATGCGCCTCTCTCGTAATGTCGCGGAATACGACAGCACCGCATGGATAAAGAGCGCCACGCCGAACATTTCCAACCCTTCCTCAAGCACATTCCAGAGGTTGTACGCCAGGGTGTTGAGCTGGTCCGCATCCCGATACCAATCGGTCGCTCGCTCGACGCCCAGCGCACCGCCCAGAAAGATGACGGCCGACAGAATAAACAGCCACCGGGTTCGTCCCGGCAAATGCGCCAGAAAGCGCAAATACGCCCCGCCGACAATCAGCGCCGCAATGGCGCCTGGAATTACCCAGGAAATGGCGAACATGGTGTTGATGCTTTCGTGGAATCCCGCCACCTCATCCATAGAAAGCGCCACAAACCCGATCGACAGACCAAACCAGTACCGGGCCCATCGGTCTTCGTCCGCACGTTTTCGACACGCGACCAGAAACACGAGGGCGGCGGCTATAATATGAAGCATCGCGGCCCACCAGGTCGGCAAGCTATCCTCCTGATCGACATCAAAAAACTGCCGAAAAAGCCAGGGTATTTCCCGCACCTCGAAGTGAATAAATTGCAGCGCCGTGTGAAGGCACAAAAGCATGGCCGTCACAACGAGAAGGAACGGCATTAATTTCTGATGCGAAATTGTAATCACGCAAAACGGCGCATCCGCCACCGAAACTGTCACTGTCAAATTCACCCTATCAAAATTCACCAATACTGAAACGCTCGTCCTGGCGCGATTTCCCGTCCTGTCGCAACTTAAAGACCCTTCGGACTAAATTACGCGGCATCTGGGAAGCCCGACGTCTGGTTTATCCAACCGCCAGCGCGTTCCAAAACCAAATTAAGAACCAGCGCTCGCCAGCAGTTTTATATCAAGAAACCGTTTACCAGTTACCCCAAATGGGTGAAATTCGAAAATTTTCTCAAGGACGGCTAGAATTATTCAAGCGTCCAATAAGCCCGAGCGCCTCATTTTTGACAGGTTTAAACACTCAAACACCCTCGACCGCGCGCAATCTAGTCGCCCTGGGCGGGATGCGGGGTCTTTGCGTCTGGAAAATCTT
>JAESSL010000161.1 GCA_016764135.1 Alphaproteobacteria bacterium | reverse complement strand
GACTGGTTTGTCGATCCGCGAAAACTGGCCCCGGGGCTGGGCGCGCATTTGGGCAATGGCGTCGCCGTTGCGGAACAATCTGAATTTTCCACCGCCCTGTCGGCGTTGGGCGGCAAATCCGTTCGGGTCGATCCCGGCGTCGCGGCGGCGGCTGTGTTCAGCCATCTGGAGTCGGGCGGCGCTGAAGTTCAAATCGGCGCCGATCCGTGCGCTATGCCCAAGGCGTGTAAAAATGATGTCGAGTTGAGTGGCGCGCGCAATGCGCATGAACGCGACGGCGTCGCTCTGACCCACTTCCTCGCTTATGTCGAGGCGAATTCACCGAACGGGGGCTTGCGCGAAATAGAGGCCGCCGATCAGTTGCAGGCCTATCGCTATGAAAGCGATCTGGCGCGGGATTTGAGTTTCCGCACGATTTCCGGGTCTGGCGAAAATGGCGCCATTGTCCATTACACGGTTTCGGAAAAGTCAGATCGCGTGATTGAGGACGGTGAATTGTTTCTGGTCGATTCCGGCGCGCAGTATCTGGACGGCACGACCGATGTAACCCGCACCATCGCCATCGGCGCGCCAAGTGCGGAAATGAAGGACCGCTTCACGCGTGTGTTGAAGGGGCATATCGCCATCGCCACCGCGCGTTTCCCCGAAGGCACGACGGGATCGCAACTGGACCCGATGGCGCGCCGCGCATTGTGGGATGTCGGGCTGGATTTTGACCATGGCACCGGCCACGGCGTCGGCAGTTATCTGGGCGTTCATGAAGGGCCGCACCGCATATCCAAAATGCCCAGCACCGTCGCGCTGAAACCGGGTATGATTGTCTCCAACGAGCCGGGATATTACAAGACGGGCGCCTATGGCATTCGGATTGAAAATCTGGTGACGGTCGTTGCGTGCGAACTGGACGGCGCGGAACGTACGATGCTGGCCTTTGAAACGCTGACCCTCGCGCCCATCGATCGAAATTTGGTCGAGCCGTCAATCATGACGCCGGCGGAACTGGACTGGCTGAACGCCTATCACGCCAGAGTCCGCGACGTTCTGACGCCGAAGCTCAAGAACGACGCGGTGGCGTGGCTTATTCAGGCGACCGAACCAATCGCCTGACATATTGGTCTTTAACGGAGCGCGTCGGCGGCGATTTTTTCGAATATCGGATCCAGCTCCCGCGCCATGACATCCAGCGTCGGTGTTTTATAAGGCGCGAAAACGGAGGTTGGCGTGCGGTAGGTCAGCGCGGCGGACCCGTCGGCGTTTTCAGTAATATAAAACCGGATGGGCGCTTCGATCCCGGCGGCGAGATTGGCGTTTAGCATCCGCACCGCAAAATGTGGGTTGAACGCCATGATGACCCGGTTGCCCGGAATTGTTTTACCAATGCTCCGGGCGCCGCAATCGGCGCAGGCCTGCGCGACGAGGCCCATTTTATTGGCGCCGATTGCTTTCTTCAGATCATCGACCAGCGTCTTGAACGGTTTTTTCGACTCAAATGTTACCGTGCCCGGATAAGGCGCGGCGGTATCGGCGCGGGCGGGCGTCGTCAGCGTGAGGACCAGCCCCAGCAGCAATAGGGGGGCGATGAAAATTTTAGCGAGGGTGGTCCGGCGCATCTGTGTCTCCCGTAAATATTTATATTCAGTTGAGAGAATACGAGGCCGCAGCCCCCACCGAACAATCACCCCCCATCACGTTATTGTCATGTCGGGCCTGCCGCGCCGGGGCTTTCAGTCGGCGCTATCCAACAAGTCCTCGACTCGGCCAATCATCTCGTCCTTGTCGTAGAGGTCGAAATAGACCGAGGCGAGCACGGCGGGCGGGCCAAAGAAGAACCGTTCATACAGCGCCTGGCGCCCGCCAAATCCGGACACGGCGAAATCATGCGCCAGCCGGAACAGCCCGACCCGATCATGGCTGTTGAGATTGACGACCTGAAAGTAGCGCTCCACATCGGGGGCGAGCTCATTGTTGAAATCCGCCTCGCTTGGGGTCGCCATAAGCGAGCTGGAGCCGAGCAGTTGCACAAGCTCCACCAGACGCGGATACATTTTCGGAAACAAGTTGCGCGAGGTGTCCAGCGGGCGCCGCAGGGGAATATAATTGCCCCATTCATCGAGCTCGGCCTGATGTTCCGCACTAAACAGAAAAGCGCGAATGCTCTCGGCGATCCACATGGCTTCGGCGATCTGTCCCTTCACCGCCATGTCCTTGTCCTTGTTGGTCGCGCGCGCCATGGCGCACAGCAACCCGACGACGAACTCCGCCTTGGCCAGTTTTCCCGCGGCGACCTGATGCATCATATGCACGATGGCGTTGGATTTTGCGAAGGCCTGATTACACAGCGTCGGGTCGCGATACATGAAGACGCGCTCCCATGGCACCAGCACGTTTTCAAAGATGACCACCGCGTCGAGCTCTTCATAGCGCGACGACAAGGGGGCGTCGAAATGGGATTTGCCGTGGTCATAGGTGTCCCGGCAGATCATGCGCAGGCCCGGCGTGCTCACGGGCAAGGCGAAGGCGATGGCGAAGGGCTCATTTTCGTCGCTCGCCTTCAACAGGGTCGAGGGAAAGACTTCGATTTCATCGGCGAACGGTCCCAGCGTCGCCAGTAACCGCGCGCCGTTGACGATAACGCCCGCGTCGGTTTCCTTGACGATTTTCAACGCGACGTCGCCGCTGTACTTACCCTCCCGCGCCAGCTCCAGACTGATCTGCGGGTTTACCAGGGTATGGGTCAGCACTTTGTCGCCCTTGCGGACCTCATCGTAATAGGCGCGCATATTCGCGGCGAAATCACTGCGACCTTGTCCTAAAAATTCCGCCGCCGTGCCAAACGCCATGATGGAAGCGTTTTTGTAATCCGGCGTGCGACCGAGCATGCCGTTCGACCAACGCGCCCATTCATAATAGGCCGCGCCGCGTCGCCGCAAATCCTCAGGCGTTTTGGGCGGTAGAAACGACATGGCGATGCGTTCGCCGTCTTCTTCATAGGTAATGAGATCGGAGAGCGCCGGGTCGAACTGCTTGTCCATAAACCGCGCCAGCGTGCGCGGCCCTCGCGCCATGCCGGGATGGGTGGTGACGTCATCCACGCGCTGCCCGTGAATCCAGATTTCACGGTCGTCGCGAAGGCCCGCGAGATATGCGTCGCCGGTTCGAATGCCCATATTGGTCTCCCCCGTTTTTAGCGGCTTTCCCTTTATCGCATTAGTCTATACTCGTTTCCGCAGAATATCACCGTGTCCCAGCGCCGGGACACAGAATATGACCGTATCCTGATTCAGGGATATCGAGCGGAAAAAGAAGGAATATTTCACCATGGCCGATTGTCCCTGCGGGTCCGGTTCTTCGTATGACGATTGTTGCGGCGCCATCATTGGCGGCGCTCCGGCGCTCACGACCGAAGCGTTGATGCGCTCGCGGTTCACGGCCTTTGCGCGCGGTGAGTTGGAGCATGTGGAGCGAACCCATGCCAAAGACGTGCGGGAAGATTTCAACCGTTCGGCGGCGGAGAGTACGGCGAATTCGGTGGAATGGGTCAGCCTGGAGATCATGAAGGCGACGGGCGGCGAAGGCGATGACGAAGGCGAGGTCGAATTTACGGCTCGATACAAGCAGGACGGTCAGATTCTGGTCCATCACGAGCGCTCCCAATTTCGCCGGGAAGACGGCGCCTGGATG
>JAESSL010000160.1 GCA_016764135.1 Alphaproteobacteria bacterium | reverse complement strand
GGCGTCGCCGGCGCCGCCATATCACATCTGTCCGCACGCATTGGCGATGGCGGCGACATGATGGCGCGCGGCGTCATCAGTCATGTCAACGAAACGGCCCGCTCGCTTGGCTGCGCCCCGGATCAAAGCTGCGCCGCCTGCGCGGCGATTATGCGGGACGCAAACGGCCCGACCGGCGCACCGCCTGTCATGGCTGAAAGCCGGTTTCAACTGGAACCCGGACCGCCCGAAGTCTGGGGGCTTGATTCCGCATCTCTTGTTTTACCAGAAGACGCCCGCCGAATTCTTATTGTCGGATCCCACGGTCAAGCGCTTGGCGGACGCCCGGAAACGGCGTTGCGGCAGGATGCCCTGGGCGCGGTGTTTCATGACGCTGGCATCGGTATCGACGATTCCGGCCTGAGCCGCCTGCCCGCTTTGAACCAACGCAACATTCCCGCCGCCACGGTCGCCGCCGACAGCGCTCGCATTGGCGACGCCCGATCAATTTATGAAGACGGCGTACTCTCCCGCATCAACGCCGCCGCCGAAGCGGCAGGCGTGACAATCGGGATGCGCACACGCGACTTTGTCGAGGCTATCCGGCGCGCCAATCGTTAAACCGGGCGGTCGCCCTTTTCGACTTTCAGAATACGGCTGTCAACGGCGGGCAGCATTTTTTCCGGATCGCGCGTGACCACAACGTCAATGACCGTCGGAAGGTTACGTTCCGCGATACCGGCGGAAATAGCATCCCCCAGTTTTTCAGGATCCTCAACGCGAATTCCCTGACAACCAAACGCATTGGCGACATTCGCGCAGTTGGTTTCCATTAATTCGCTCGACTGGTAATTACCCTCGCCATACATGGCGTGTTGCAGCGCCTTCACATAACCGGACGCCGCATTGTTGACGACCAGAAGCGTTATCGGCGTTTTCATCCGCAACGCAGTCTCCAGCTCCCCAATCGTCATATTCAACCCGCCATCGCCCGTGACGGCGACAACCGGTTGATCCGGAACGCCGAGCTGCGCGCCAATGGCGCCAGGCAGGCCATAACCAATAGACGCCAGTCCGCGATCGGGCACATAGGTCCGGCCCGCTTTTTTGGTATCGTAGATCAACCCGGTCCAGTGCGCCGAGAACCCACCATCGGCGATCAGCACAGAATCCGCGGGCATACGATTGTTCAGCTCGTTGATCATGCGCGCCATGTTGATGGGCGTGTCTTTCGATTCCAGACGGGGCTTGGCGTCGTCCAGCCACTTGTTCATGCGCGTGGGGATCTCCGCCACATAATCGGCCCGCATTGCACGCTGTTTGGCCGCGCTGTCGCTGAGTTCCGCCAATAGAGCGCTCAAACCCTCGCTCGCGTCGCCCCAGAGACCTTCGGTCACCCGACTGCATCGGCCTAATTCCTCGGCCGGAACATCAAGCTGGATCAGCGGCACGCCTTCCGGCAACAAGCCATAGCGCATTGTTGCGATTTCCCCCAGCTTGCACCCTACGGCGAACAGGCAGTCCGATGACTTGATGAGGTCGTTCGCAATGCGCGTATAGCGACCGAACAGTCCTGCGGAAAGAGGATGGTTGCAGGCAAGGCTTCCTTTGCCGGTCATCGTATGGGCCACGGGAATGTTCAAGGCTTCGGCGAATTGCAAGAGTGCGTCATAGCCATCGCTCAGATGTACGCCGCCGCCAACCATCAACACCGGGCGTTTTGCCGTCGCCAGCAACGCCGCCGCGCGCGCAACGTCATCCGCGCCGGGGCGAATGCGTCGCGCCGGGATGGATTTGGAATTTTCATCCGCCCAAAAGTCATCGGCGGCGAAATCAAAGGTGTCGTGGCAAACGTCTTCCGGCACATCCAGGATCACCGGGCCCGGTCGGCCCGTGGTCGCCACCGCATAGGCGCGACGCACCAGTTCGGGAATACGTTCACCCTTCTCGATACGGATCAACTCCTTGACCGCAGGCGTCAGAATATCAATCTGACGGCACTCCTGGGTCATGTTTTTCCACGCGTGCATCCGGTTGGTGTTGCCCACCAACGCGACCATCGGCACACCCGCACTCAACGATTCGACCAGTCCCGTCACCAGATTTGTCGCGCCCGGCCCCAGCGTCCCGTCGCAAACGCCCGGCCTGTTGGTCACCCGCGCATAGGCGTCTGCGATAAAGACCCCGGTCCGTTCGTCATTGATCAGATTATGGTTCAGCCCCAACCCCCGCACGGCTTCGTAGAACGGCAGCAATTGAAAGCCGCCCATACCGCACAAAATCCCCACATCATGGAGTTTCAACATCTCGGCGAGCGCTTCGCCGCCATTCATGGTGCGTGTGGAATTCGGGTTCGCGGTGGTCGTGTCGTTCATGGTGCTTTTCCTAATTACAGTAAATCAATTTACGGTTGATCGAAGGCCTACATCACCGCGCCGATTTGCCAGGGTACGAATTCATCATCGCCAAATCCCAACTGCTCGCTTTTGGTCGGGCTTCCAGAGGCGACCTCGAGAATGCGATCAAAAATTTGCGCGCCCATCTCCTCAATCGGCGTGCCGTCATCGACAATCACGCCGCAATTGATATCCATGTCTTCATCCATGCGCGTGTACATCGCGGTGTTCGACGCCAATTTCAAACTGGGGGATGGTTTGCAGCCATAGACCGAGCCGCGTCCTGTGGTGAAACAAACAATATTGGCGCCGGACGCCACCTGCCCGGTAATCGAGCAAGGATCGTAGCCAGGCGAATCCATGAAGACGAAACCCTTGGTGCGCACCGGTTCGCCATAGCGATAGACGTCGCACAGATTAGTCGTGCCGCCCTTCGCCGCCGCGCCCAGGGATTTTTCAAGGATGGTCGACAGCCCGCCTTCCTTATTGCCTGGCGACGGATTGTTGTTCATCTCGCCGCCGTTGCGCGCCGTATAGGACTCCCACCATTTGATTCGCTCGATCAACTTTTCACCGACCTCCTTGTTGACCGCGCGCCGGGTCAACAAATGCTCCGCGCCATAGATCTCCGGCGTCTCGCTCAGGATCGCCGTGCCGCCATGAGCGACCAGCAAATCCACCGCCGACCCGAGCGCTGGATTGGCGGTGATGCCGGAATAGGCGTCTGACCCGCCGCATTGAAGCGCCAACGTCACTTCACTCGCCGGGCACGGCGTACGCGTGATGTCATTCACTGCGGGTAACATTTCACGAATAATCGCCGCGCCATGTTCTACCGAACGTCGGGTGCCGCCCGTATCCTGAATCGTCATGGTCTGGAATCGCGGTCCACGCTCGATGCCATAGGCCTCCAGCAGAAAATCAATCTGATTAACCTCGCAGCCAAGCCCGACCAGCAGAATCCCGCCGAAATTCGGATGCCCTGCAAAGCCCCATAGCGTGCGTTGCAGATTTGCGTAACCATCGCCCGTATCCGCCATGCCACACCCGGTGCCATGCACCAGAGACACCACCCCATCGACATTGGGATAAGTCGCGATCAGCTCTTTTTCCACCGCGCTGGCGATATAGCGCGCCACGGTCGCCGAACAGTTTACGCTGGTCAGAATGCCAATGTAGTTGCGGGTGCCGACCCGGCCATTGGCGTGGACATACCCCTGAAACTCCGCAGTGTCGGTCACCGGCGGCGTATTGCGGACCTCGGCGCAGAAGGCGTAGTCGCGATCGAAATCCTGCATGGCGATATTGTGAACATGCACATGGTCGCCGCTTGCAATATCGCAGGTCGCAAAGCCGATGATCTGGTTATATTTTCGGATTTTCTGACCTTCGGCAATATCCGTCGTCGCAATTTTATGGCCTGCGGGAATGGCCGCCCGGGTTTTGACCTTTTCGCCCAAAATCTCAAAACCCGGCGCGATATCCAGCCTCGCGACAATGACATTGTCAGCTTTATTTAATCGGATCGTCGACGGCGTATTGGTCGCCATTGAATTCACTCCATACCAAATTATTCAAAACCGAGCGGGCGTTCTCTCACTATACGCTATTCCCATTTTTATCCTTGAACGCCGATGGAACGAGTCAGGTCATCCTTGATATCCTCGACGTCTTCCAGACCAACCGACAACCGCAACAACCCGTCATTGATTCCAAGATGCAGTCGGTCCTCCTCCGGCATACGTTGATGGGTCGTGGTCGATGGATGCGTGATAAGGCTTTTGGAATCGCCCAAATTATTGGAAATATCAATCAATTTCAGAGCGTTGAGCGCCTTGAAGGCCGCCGCTTTTCCGCCCTCCAGTTCAAGCGCAATGATATTGCTTCCCCCCGTCATTTGGCGTTTTACAAGCGCCGCCTGCGGGTGATCGTCGAGGGTGGGATATATTACCCGATTGACGCCGGGCAGCTCCCGCAGATGCAAGGCGACCTGCAACGCGTTTTGGCAATGCCGCTCCACGCGCAAGGTCAGAGTTTCCATACCTTTAAGCATCACCCAGGCGTTAAAAGGGCTCATGCTGGGACCAGTATGACGCATGAACTGCTTTAAATGATCTTCGTCGAACCAGTCCGGACCGAGGATGGCGCCGCCCATGCAACGGCCTTGGCCGTCGATATGTTTGGTCGTCGAATAGATGACAATATCCACGCCAAAATCCATGGGACGCTGCAACACGGGCGTCGCGAAGACGTTATCGACAATAACATTGGCGCCGGCGGCGTGCGCCATGTCCGACACGGCCTGCAGATCAATAATCTCCAGCATCGGGTTGGAGGGCGTTTCCAGAAAGACGCATTTTGCGCCCGGCGCCAACGCGGCCTCCCATTGGTCCAGATCCGTACCGTCGACAAATACGGTTTCAACGCCGTAGCTCGGCAGAATATCATTGATGATGTAATGGCAGGAGCCAAACAACGCGCGCGACGCCACGACCCGGTCGCCAGCCTTCACCTGGGAGGCCAGCGCCGCAAAAACCGCCGCCATCCCACTCGCCATGCCGCGACAAAAATCTGCGCCTTCGAAAATCCGCAGCCGCTCTTCAAACATGGAGACGGTCGGGTTGCCGTAGCGCGAATATATATAACGATCCACGTCGCCCTTGAAGGCGGCTTCCGCTTCTTCGGGCGTCCCGTATACATAGCCCGACGTCAGATAGAGCGCCTCGCTGGTCTCATCAAATCCGCTGCGCTCCATACCGCCGCGCACAAGCTCTGTCTGCAGTCGATAACCGGATCTGTTTTTTTCTGCCATGATATGTCGTCCCTTTTCCCCAAGGCGCATCGCGCCTGAATCGTCCCAGATCGCGTCGCGTCGAAATCGTTCCAGATCGCATCGCGCCGAAATCGTCCCGGTTCACAAAATAAGATTAACGCCCCGTTCAGGCGTCCAAACGGCAAGATGAATTCGCGCCAGACAATAGGTCTCCGCGCAAGGATTTGCTACACGAAAGTTACCGCATGGCGACCCGGACAGATTACCCCATCGCGGCGTAATCGATAGGCTTCTTCAGGTCGATAAAGGCGCCCGCTTCCGGCATCGGATATTTCAGGCCCGTCGCGCAGTTGAACAGCATGACCTGTTCGTCCTTGGACACCAGTCCGGATTTGAGCGCTTTCTTGAAGGCCGCCAAGGTCGCGGCGCCTTCGGGGCACATCAGAATTCCGTCGGTTTTCGCGCATTCCGCCTGCGCCGCATTGATCGACTCATCGTCCACCGAGATGGCGAAGCCGTTGCTTTCGCGCACCGCGTCGAGAATAAGAAAATCACCCAGCGCGACAGGAACCCGAATTCCAGACGCAATCGTATGCGCGTTTTCCCAGGGCTCCGCGTAACGTTCGCCCGCTTCATAGGCTTTGACGATCGGCGCACAGCCATCGGCCTGCACCGCCACCATGCGCGGACGCTTGGAGCCAATCCAGCCAATAGCCTCCAACTCGGCGAAGGCTTTCCACATGCCGATCAACCCGGTGCCGCCGCCGGTCGGATAGAAGATCACGTCGGGAACGGTCCAACCCATCTGTTCCGCCAGCTCCAGACCCATCGTCTTTTTGCCTTCGATTCGGTACGGCTCTTTCAGGGTCGAGGTATCAAACCAGTTCATGATTTCCTTACCTTCGCCCACGATGCGGCCGCAATCGTTGATGTAGCCGTTGGCGACGAAGGTATGGGCGCCCTGCAGCGCGATTTCACGAATATTGACCTGCGGCGTATCATCGGGACAGAAAATATAGGATTCGATCCCCGCCGCCGCACAATAGGCGGCCATGGCGGCGCCGGCATTGCCATTGGTCGGCATCGCCATGCGTTTAACGCCCAGCTCTTTCGCCATGGAGACCGCCAAGGCGAGCCCGCGCGCCTTGAAGGATCCGGTCGGTAGGCGGCCTTCGTCCTTGATGAGGATTTCACCGCAGCCAAACGCCGCCTGCATCCGCGGCGCGGGCAAAATTGGCGTCATCACCTCGCCAAGACGCACGATATTCTCGGCTTTGCGGACCGGTAAAAATTCGCGGTACCGCCAGAATTCAGGCCGGCGATGGAGCAAATCATCTTTACTGACAGATTTGCCTAACGCCTCGAGGTCATAGCGCACGAGCAATGGCTTGCCCGTATCGGACAGCCCTTGCAGCGTGTCGGCCTCATAGCGCGCGCCGGTCTCGCTGCATTCCAGATGGGTGACGAAGGTGGGTGTTTCGCTCATGTCGATGGCCTTGCGTTGCTGTCGGCGTTATCGGCGCCGGGAAAATATGTGGAGGGCGTTACGCCCTTGACCGAAGTCGCCCGTTTTTCCAACCAGTAATCATAAGCGGAGGGCGTCACCTGAAACGCGTTTTCAACGCCCAACTTCAAGGCGGCGTCGAGCGCCCAGTTTGGATTGTGCAGAAACTCGCGTCCAACAGCGATCAAATCCGCCTGACCCTTTTGCAGAATTTCTTCCGCCTGTTCCGCATGAACTATCAACCCGACCGCCATGGTGGCGATATCCGCCTCGGCGCGAATTTTCTCCGCGTAGGGCACTTGATAGCCATACCCGACCGGCCCCGCCGTTGTGACGGGACTGCCGCGCATGCCGCCGGAAGAACAATCAATCACGTCGACGCCCTTCTCCTTAACGAGACGGGACAGCGCCACGCTTTCATCCGGACCCCAGCCTGCATCGTCTTCCACCGACAAGCGCATGAACAGCGGCTTATCATCCGGCCAGTTCGCCCGCACGGCTTCGACGACTTCTATCGGAAAGCGCATCCGGTTGAGATCAGACCCGCCATATTCATCGTTCCGCAGATTGGCTTTTGGCGAGAGAAACTGATGTAGCAGATAGCCATGCGCCGCGTGAATTTCCAAAACATCGTATCCCGCCGCATGCGCACGCGCCGCGCCCTTGCCCCAATTCTCCACCGTCTCTTTAATATCGCTGTTGGAGAGCGCTCTCGGCGTGGGTTCGCTATCGCTGGAGCCGATCGCGCTGGGCGCCACCAGTTCCCAATCATCCCAATCGTCGACGCCCGCTTCCTTGGCGGCCTCCTCCGTCAGGGGCCCGCCGCCTTGCC
>JAESSL010000159.1 GCA_016764135.1 Alphaproteobacteria bacterium | reverse complement strand
TTGGGCGGCAAGGGCGCTTATATCGGCAAGGTGCGCGACGATCAGTTCGGCGACGTTTTTCGTCATGATATGAACGCGATTGGCGTATCCTTCACCACGCCCGCCGCGACAACAGGCCCCACGACGGGCCGCTGTCTGGTCATGGTGACGCCGGACGCGCAACGGACCATGAGTACATTTTTGGGCGCGGCGGCGGATTTGACGCTGGCCGACATCGAACCCGAGGTCGTGAAATCGGCGAAGGTGACGTATCTGGAAGGGAATCTGTTCGACCCGCCCGAAGCCCAACAAGCCTTCATCGCCGCCGCTGAAATGGCGCATGGCGCCGGGCGCAAGGTCGCGATTACGTTGTCGGACAGTTTTTGCGTAGGGCGTCATCGCGACGCTTTTCGTTCGCTGGTCGAAGCCCATATCGATATTCTGTTCGCCAATGAGGACGAAATTCTGTCGCTCTATCAGGTCGATGACTTTGACGACGCCTTGCAGGCGGTTCGGGGCCATTGCGAAGTTGCTTGCCTGACGCGGAGCGAAAAGGGTTCGGTCATCCTGTCCGGCGATGAAGTTCATGTCGTGGACGCGGCGCCGGTCGAGTCAGTGATTGATACGACCGGTGCGGGCGATTTGTTCGCCGCCGGGTTCCTGTATGGCTATACTCAGGGTCGCGATTTGGCTGAAAGTGCACGGATCGGCGGAATCGCCGCAGCGGAAGTGATCGGTCATTATGGGGCGCGCCCCGAAACCGATCTGGCCGCCCTCGCCAAGAAAGCTCTTGGCTAGGTCCGCCAGCCGCCGCGTCGAAGAGTTGGCGTGACGCGAATGCGCGCGACGCTGGCCCGGTCTTTCGGCGTGTATGGCGACCGCCGGGTCGCGTCATTGCTGATATTTGGATTCTCCAGTGGGTTGCCGCTGGCCCTGACCGGCGCGACTCTGGCCGACTGGCTGTCCCAGTCGGGTGTGCGCTTGACCGATATCGGTTTGGTGAGCCTTGTCGGGCTGGCCTATGCGCTGAAATTTTTGTGGTCGCCGCTGGTCGATCGAATGCCCCTGCCCGTGTTGACGGCGCGATTGGGGCGGCGTCGGGGATGGATGCTGCTGTCGCAGCTGGGCCTGATCGGCGCCATGCTGGCGATGGCGACGACCGATCCCGGTGATCTGGAGTCGCGGTTCTGGACTATTCTCTGGGCGCTGGCCATCGCCTTTGCGTCGGCGACGCAGGATATCGCCATCGACGCATACCGAACGGAAATTTTACCCGAAAAACAGCTTGGCGCCGGGGCGGCGAATCTGGTGTTCGGGTATCGAGTGGGCATGCTGGCCGCGGGTGGCGGCGCCCTGATCGCCGCCGATATGATCGGCTGGGGCGGCGCCTATGTCATCATGGCGGCCTTGATGGCGGTGGGCGTCGTGACGACGTTTGTAAACCCGGAGCCGCCCAGACCGGCTCCTTCGGAATTCGACATAGAGAACAAGCTTCAGGAAACAGCAATCCCCACTTGGGCGGGAGGAACGCTGAGCTGGATATATGAAGCGGTGTTTTGCCCCTTTCTGGATTTCATGCGGCGTCCGGGCTGGATCGTCATTCTTTTGTTTGTCGCGGCGTATAAATATGGCGATGCGCTGCTCGGCGTTATGGCGACGCCGTTTTATTTGCAAACCGGGTTTTCGCTGACTGAAATCGGGTTGGTCACCAAGGGGTTTGGTCTCGCCATGACGCTGGTCGGGGCGGGTCTTGGCGGCGTGGCGGTGGCGCGATGGGGCGTGATGCGCGCGCTGTTGTTTTGTGGATTGTTGCAGGCGGCGTCGAATCTGGTGTTCATCGCGCAGGCTTGGGTCGGGTATTCCATGCCGATGCTGATGGTGACGATCAGCGTTGAGAATTTAACCGGCGGCATGGGGACGACGGCCTTCGTCGCCTATCTCTCCAGCCTGTGCAATATCGCTTATACGGCGACGCAATACGCCTTGTTGTCGTCAATGACGGCGGCGGCGCGAACGTTTTTCGCCGCCGGTGGGGGCTGGCTGGCGGAGCGCGTCGACTGGGTGGAATATTTTGCGCTCACCACCATCGCCGCCTTGCCCGGCATCTTTTTGTTACTTTGGATGATGCGCCGGTTTCCGGACGGGCTGGGCCGACCGGACGCCCCGGAGAAAGCAGCCGCCGGCGACTAGGGGGCGAACAGGGAGCGGGTATGAAGATCAGTATCGTGAACGGCGATATTACGCAGCTGGATGTCGACGCCATTGTCAACGCGGCGAATGAGAGCCTGTTGGGCGGCGGCGGCGGCGGCGGCGTTGACGGGGCTATTCATCGCGCGGCGGGCCCGGAATTGTTGATGGACAGTCGGGCGCTGGGCGGATGCGCAACTGGCGACGCCAAAATGACGCCGGGATATAATCTTAAGGCCCGCTACATTATTCACACAGTAGGACCCATCTGGCAGGGGGGCGGCGCGGATGAAGATGCGTTACTCACGCGTTGTTACCAGCGCTCTCTGGCGCTTGCTCAAATGCAGGCGCTGCAAAGCGTCGCTTTTCCTGCAATTTCGACGGGGGTGTATGGGTTTCCATTGGCCCCCGCAACGGACATCGCGGTCAAAACCGTGATGTCCGTTTCACAGAGCGGAGGGTTTTCGGGCGACGTAACGTTCCGTTGCTTCGGCGCTGAGGCCGAAGCAACATATCGAAACGCCCTTGCCCGTCTGGACGTTTGAACGTCTGGTCTAACGAAAGCGGCCGTTAGTCGCGGGCTTCGTGTGCGGCCAGTGCGCCCGCATTGAGAAGATCGCGGGTTGTGGCGCCCATCTGTACGATCTGGACCGATTTTTCGAGACCCAGCATAATGGGTCCGATGACCGTGCCGCCGCCCATTTCCTGCAGCAGTTTTGCGGAAATATTGCCGCAATCCAGACTTGGCATGACCAGAACATTGGCCGGGCCGGACAGGCGACTGAACGGGAAGAGGCGTTGCATTTGATCATAGTTCAACGCCGTATCGACGGTCATCTCACCTTCATATTCAAAATCGACGCCGCGCTTGTCGAGAATGGCGACCGCATCGCGGATGCGTTGGGCGTCCTTCCGCGACGGCTGACCAAAGTTTGAGAAAGACAACAGCGCGACGCGGGGTTCATGCCCAAACTGTCGGGCGTAGGCGGCGCTTTGCGTCGCAATATCCGCCAATACTTCCGCATTCGGCTCTTCGTGGACCCGTGTATCGGCCATGAACAAAGTATGCTCGCGACCGACGACAATCTGCAGCCCCATAAGGCTTTCACCTTCGCGTGCGTCGAAGACTTTTGTGACGTCTTCAAACGCGACCGAGAAGCTTCGCGTGGCGCCGGTGACGATGGCGTCGGCGTCGCCGCAGGCCACCATGCAGGCGGCGAAGACATTGCGGTCCTGATTCACCAGACGTTGGCAATCGCGATACAGCAACCCGTGACGTTGCA
>JAESSL010000158.1 GCA_016764135.1 Alphaproteobacteria bacterium | reverse complement strand
CCGGTCGGGTCGACGCCATACGCTGGGCGTCATTTTTCATGACGCGCAATGAGTAAAGTGCTTGGGAATAAAATTTTGGGCGCCGCGACATTGGATTTGTTTAGCGGCGGTGAGGCGGAGGAGCGACTGGCCGAGGGCGCGATGCTGCTGCGTGGATTTGCAGTGGATGATGCGCCTGCGCTCATGCGAAGTATCGCAGAGATTGAGCGCATGGCGGCCTTTCGACATATGATGACGCCGGGTGGGCGGCGCATGTCTGTCGCAATGACCAATTGCGGCGTGGCGGGATGGGTGACGGATCGTCAGGGCTATCGCTATGAAGCGTGCGACCCGGACAGTGGAAACCCGTGGCCTGCGATGCCTGACATCTTCAACGACCTGGCCGCGCGCGCCGCCGCCAAAGCGGGGTTCGCCGGGTTTTTACCGGATGGCTGCCTGATCAATCGCTATGATTCGGGCGCGCAATTGACCCTGCATCAGGATAAGGACGAACGTGATTTCGCTATGCCGATTGTCTCCGTGTCCTTGGGCCTGCCCGCCACATTTTTGTTTGGCGGCGCGCAACGTCGAGACCGGCCCCGACGTGTCGCTCTGGAAAGCGGCGACGTGGTGGTGTGGGGCGGTCCGGCGCGGCTGTTTTTTCATGGCGTGGCGCGACTGGCGGAAGGCGCGCATGAGGTGACCGGGTCTCGTCGATATAACCTCACTTTCCGGAAAGCTCTCTGAGTATATATTCGCAATCAGACGGACCCTTGATGTCGGGACCTTGATTCAGCTGTGCGCTCTCGCTAGCCTTTTTGCATGGTTCGATTAACTGATCTTGATGAAACCGACGCGCGGCACCTGACGTCAAAGGCATGCGAGCCCTTTGACACGGCCCCATGGGTGGACGGTCCGCCGGTGTCGGAGCGCCGCGTTGCGATCGTGACGACCGCGGGTCTGCATCGGCGCGAGGATCGAAACTTTGCGCTGCGAGATTTGAGCTATCGCGTTATTCCCGGCGCCATAAACGCTGCCGATCTGGTGATGACGCAAAGTTCCGTCAATTACGACCGCACCGGATTCCAGCAGGACGTTAATGTCGTGTTTCCCATCGACCGTCTGCGGGAGCTGGAGAGCGCGGGGGAGATTGGTCAGGTCGCCGATTTCCATTACGCCCTGAATGGCGCCGGGTGGTTGCCCCATGAAATTGAACCGACCGCGCGCGAGATTGCGGGCCTGTTGAAGGAAGACGGGGTAAACGCCGCCTTGCTTGTCCCGGTCCGACCCAATTGCACGCGCGCCGTGGGCGCGCTGGCGCATTATCTTGAAGAAGAAGGCGTGCCGACAGCCGGGATCAGTCTGGTGCGCGACAATACGAAGCGTCTGCGACCGCCGCGCTTCCTGTGGACGCCGTTTGAGCTGGGGCGGCCCTTTGGCGCGCCCAATGAGCCAGCGTTTCAGACCCGCGTATTGCGCAGCGTATTGGCGTTGTTTGACCACGCCGGTCCGCCGCCGGTCTTGCTGGATTTTCCGGACGATGCGCCGGGACCGGCTGCGGATATGACCGGATGGACATGCCCAATTCCGCTACCGACGCCGGAGGTTGACACGTCAGAGCCGAGTTTGCGAACCCGCGTAGAGGCTGAAATTGAACAGCTCTCGCCTTGGAGCCAACTGGCGGCGGAGGCGCGAGGCCGCACCGCAACCGGGGTTCTGGGCGTCGCTATCGAAGACGTTGCGGGGTTCTTGTGCGGGTTTGTCGAATCAGACGATCCAAACCATGCCCCGAAGGCGCTTAAACCCGGCGTTCCGTTGGGAGAAACGGCGCGCCAGGCCTGTGAAGAGCTGAAGACATATTATATGGAAGCGGCGACGGCCAAGCCGGGAGTGTTTTCAAGTCGTGATCTCGCTGACTGGTTCTGGGGCGCGACGGTGGCGGGAGAATTGCTCTTATCGCTGCATCCGGTTTTCTTGGATCATGCGGATTCCGGTATTCAAAATGTCGCGCAATCCCAATTGACGCCCCGCCTTCAGCAACATCGGCTGAAGGGGCGCTCTTCAAAAGACCTCTAGGCGGTCCCTCGAAACCACCCCGTTGACGCCTTCAGGGGGGCTGCGTTAAAGTCCACGCACGAATGCGCCGATTTGATTTTCAGCTTGCGGGCGCTTGTATAAATTCAGCTAAAGCGGTCGGTGCAAACCGTCCGCCGTCAGGACGCCAGATATAATGCTGGTTCTGATGTTTTGGGGCGGTTTTTTTGTGTCCGTCTCGCCCGCACTCCGTCTATTCGCTTGGCGCCTGAATCTGGATCAGGAGGACGCCATGTGCGTGACGCAGTTTTATTTACCCGATAATGCGGTTTTGTTGCTCGAGGGCTGGACGCCGGATGACGGGATGACGTCAATGCCGGGCGACGCGGCGGCATTGGAAAACATTGGGTCTCTGCTGGACGCCTGGCGCGCCGGGCGGCGCCCTTTGATCCATCTTCAGGACGTGGCGAAGTCTCGAATTTCCAATCTTGTAAATCCTGGGGAACCAGTCCTTCGGTGCGCTTCCGCCTGTCCATTCGAGGGCGCCGATCTAAAACGGGTTCTGCGGCGCGAAGGGTTGAACTGTCTGGTATGGGTGGGGGCTTTCACGGCGAGTTCACTGGCGACGACAATGGGAAAAGCATATATGTTCGGGTTTGAAGCCTATGTTGTCCCGGATGCAATTTTGGGCGCCCCTTTTGCGATGGGTATCGACGCGGCTGTGTTGACTACGAATGAAACACTGGACGCCTTGGCGCGGGAACATGAACCCTCTCGCTCGAGCGGCGCATCGTAGCGCCGGGCGACCGAATAAAGGATTTGACGATGAGCAAGGCGGGGAATAATCCGGACGCTGCGGCCCTGAGAATGAATGAAGTCGCCGCCAGCGGACCCGTATGCGATCTCGATACGGTGCAACAACTCAGCGATTGGCTGGTGCAGCAAGGTTTGCTTGGCGCCGATCTCAGCGATTTGTTGCAGGGGTTTTGCGACCGTCTGGTGGATGTGCTGGGGTTGCCCCTGTGGCGAGGGCAGGTTGGCATGCGAACCCTGCACCCGAGCTTTCAGGCGATGTATTTTGTCTGGCGTCGCGGGCAGAGCGTGGAGGGCAATCAGATCGCTCATAGCGACGGCGATTCTGATGAGTGGCGGCGCAGCCCATTTTATCACATGCTCAAGGAGGATATGTTTGCATTGCGCGTGTCGCTGGAAGACGCCGAGGCGGTGCAGGGCTTTCCCATGTTAGGGGAATTTCGGGAACAGGGCGGGACGGATTACGTTGCGCGTATCATGCCCTTTGGCGATGACGGGACCATGGAGCGCCAGACCGGCGTGCTGGCGTCCTGGACATCGGATCGGCCCGGCGGGTTCAACGAATCTGAAATTGCGGCGCTTGACCGCCTTCAGCCGCGATTGGCGTTGACCATTAAAACAATTCTGGCCGCTCAGATTACCAAGAATATAGCCGCGACCTATATTGGCGGGGAGGCGGCGGAACGCATTTTGGCCGGAAAAATCCAGCGCGGCGCCGTGGACGTTATCCATGCGGTGATCCTGTTTATGGATTTGCGCGGGTTTACCGGCGTCAGCGACCGCACACCCAGTGAGGACCTTGTGCCCATGCTCGACGATTATCTGGAATGCATGGTCGAGCCGGTTATTGAGCATGGCGGTCAGGTGTTGAAATATCTGGGCGATGGGTTGTTGGCGACATTCGATTTGTGCGACATGGAGCGGGATTCCATTTGCCACGATGCGCTCGGGACGGCGCTGATGGCGCTGCAGCGAACCAAGGATTTGAACGACGCGCGCGCGGCCAAGGGCTTGCCGACGATGGCGCTTGATGTCGCCTTGCATCTGGGCGACGTGTTTTACGGCAATGTCGGCGCGGCGGATCGGCTGGATTTTACCGTTATTGGTCCGGCGGTGAACGAAGCCAGCCGGATTGAGGCCTTGGCGGATCAGTTGGGGACGCATTTAGTCGCCTCGGAAACCTTTGCGAAGGCGGCGACCCAATGTACGCCGCATTTGCGCAGTCTGGGCCGCCATGCGCTGCGCGGGCTGGACCGCGACCAAGAGCTTTTCACCCTGAAAGGGCAAAGTCTGGTTGAAGCGTGATAGCGAGAGGTTATGGTCGAGGG
>JAESSL010000157.1 GCA_016764135.1 Alphaproteobacteria bacterium | reverse complement strand
CGAATAAATCCACCGCCGCAACGCCGGGAATGGCGGAAAACTCCGTCACAATATCGTTCTCGGCCAGCCGGGTTATCGCCTCCTGCGACAATTCCTCGCTGACGATCGCCAGCCTAATGATTGGATAGGCGTCTGAATCCGCTTTCACGATTGTGACGTCCTCGACGCCACTGGGTAGTTTTCGTTCTATCCGCGCAACAGCCTCGCGAACGTCGTTGGCGGCGACATCCAGATTTACATTGGGCGCGAAGGTCGCACGGACGCGCATGTTGTTTTCTTCACTGGCCGACGCAATGGATTTAACGCCCGACACTCGCGCCACGGCGGCCTCGATAACGCTGGTGACTTCCGCATCCATTGTCTCCGGCGAGGCGCCGTCAAAGAAAGCGCGCACCATAACGACAGGGCGATCGACATCCGGGAGCTCCCGAACCTCAACGCCAAAAAGCGCGCCAAGTCCGGCCATGACGATCAACAGATTGAGCACGACGATCAATACCGGCCGCCGCACGGCGAGAGATGGTAAATCGCTTAAATGGGGCGTCATGATTCCCGCGATGGATTTGAAGGGTTCGATGATGGATCGGCTTTAACCTTCTGGCCCGGACGCAAGCCCTGCACGCCCTCCACAACGATCCGGTCCCCTTCTTCCAGCGGCCCATCCACCAGAACATTGCCTTCATCGCGACGGACGACTTTAACGAAGACTTTTTCCGCCGCGCCGTTCCGAACCCGCCAGACAAAGGCGCCATCACGGCTCCACAATACGGCGACTTCACGAATGGACGGCAGCCGCTTCCCCTTGATCGAGATCGCTGCGGAGAAGGATGCGCCGGGACGGAGCGCTTCGTCCGGATTTGATATTCTCGCGCGAACGGTCAACGTCCGTGAAACCGGATCGATGCGACTTCCCATTGCGGCAATCACGCCCTCGAAGGTCCGGTCCGGCAGGGCCCACGCGGTCAGCGATACGACGCCGCCGGGTTTTATATGCACAACCGCATCTTCCGAAACCGCAAATTCAACCAGCAAGGCCGAACGATCATCCAGCGTTGTGATCAGCGTATCCGGCGTGATCCGGTCGCCTTTATGGACATCGCTCAACCCGATGATTCCAGTGAACGGCGCAAAGACGGTTCGATCCTTCAGCGTGGCTTTAGCGCGCGCCAGACGCACACGCGCGCTTTCCAGTGACGCGCGCGCCGTCTCGAGCCTTGCCCGCGCCACCACGCCGCTTTTCAGCGATTCAAGGCGTCGCGCCTGCCGCGCCGCCTCATCCGCTTCAATTTTTGCGAGACGAACCGCCAGCTGTTGATCAACATCGTCAAGTCTAAGCAGGACCTGACCGGATTTGACGGTTTGTTGCGCCTTAAAAGCGATGGCGACGACCTCCCCCGAGACCGACGCATATAAACTGGCGGAATGCAGCGCCTTCCCCGTACCGATGGCGCGGATAGTGTAGGAATCGGTCGAGAGCGTCACCGGTTCGATGATCGCAAGACGAGTCTCGGCGCGACGGGGCTTCTTCGCCGCCGCCCCGCTGTCTAAATCTGAAAACCAGCTCCAGCCGCCCGCAACCAGGGCGCCAATAACCAGCAATGAGACAATTTGCGTCCCTATGCGCATGCGTATCGGTCCATCGTGGCGCGCCTGATTGATCTCAGGCCGCTTGCTGCTCAGTCGTCGGGCCGTCACCCACCAACGTCGTGCGTCGCATGTCGCGAGGTTGCTCCTACGGGAACGGCCGTGCGCGATGCATCGTCTGGCGATTATCCCACATCACGAGGTCTCCCAAACGCCATTCGTGCGAATAAACGAATTTTCGCTGAGTCGCGTGCTCGACTAGATCATGCAGAAACACGCGCGCTTCGGGAATCAACCAACCCACAATGCTGCCCGCGTGTGAGGCCAGGTACAGTGATTTTCGCCCGGTGACCGGATGGGTCCGGCGCAACACTTGCCGAACCGGTTTAAAACGCTCCCGTTCCTCATCCGTAAAATCGGTAAAACCAACCTGCTCGCGCGAATACATTTGCGAATGCTCGCACACCAGGCCCTCGACCTCCGCCTTCGTCTCATCATCAAGCGTGTCATAGGCGGCGCGCATATCGGCGAACTCGGTATTGCCTCCTTTGGTCGGGATGCTTCGGGCGTTCAGGATAGAATATTTCGCCGGCGTCGTTTTGAACGAACTGTCTGAATGCCAAAGCCGGTTTCCGATAGCGAACAGACGCCGCCGGTCCTCGCGGTCAAACGGCTTGTTCTCTTTATCCAGATTAGAGACATCGGCGAATGTGTCCGGCAGACGATACTCGTCTTTCTTCCGCAAACTGGTCCCAATCGCACGCTCAATGGACCCAAGACTAAGGGTGAACGCCATTTGCTGATCATCGTCCAGCATTTGCCCCCGAAACGCGAGAACCGCAAATTCATCCATACCGGCGTGAATCGCCGCAACGTCTTCGGGCGACAATGCTTTGGTCAAATCGACGCCGTCGACTTCGCCTGCAAAGCAAGGCCCGACCTGTCGGATTGTGAGGGACATTTCCGAACTCCCTGTATTTTTATCATGAAAATAGCGCGTTCCTTAATCTTAGGGCTCGTTTCGCAGGTTTTGCAAACTTCAATTTTCCTCGACCCGACAATTCCTTGCGCCCCATGCGACGTTCCCGCAGTGTAGCGCCTTCTGGCCAGATGCGATGGAGACCGGCATGGACGCCGTTATCGACAAACCAAACCGAAGTAACCAAGTCATCGGGCTCATCAGCGCCGGTCATTTTCTCAGCCATTTTTACTTAATGTCGCTGCCCCCTATGTTTCTGCTCCTGAAAGCGGAATTCGGGGTCAGCTATGTGGAGCTAGGCGCGGCGATGACCGCGTACAGCTTTCTGGGCGGCTTCATCCAGGCGCCCATGGGGTTTCTGGTCGATCACCTCGGTCCTCGTAGGGTCCTCCTCGCGGGCCTTGGCCTGAACATCATCGCCATTACACTTATCGGTTTTGTCGACGCTTACTAGGTGCTTATTACATTGGCGGTCTTTGCAGGATTGGGAAACAGCGTCTTTCACCCTGCCGATTATGCAATCCTGTCTAGAACAATCGATGAATCGCGTGTCGCTCGCGCCTTTTCCATCCACACCTTTTTCGGTTTTTTCGGCACCGCCTGCGCTCCGCCAGTCATGTTGGCGAGCGCCGCTATGTTTGGTTGGCGAACAAGTTTCATCATCATCGGTCTCGTCGGATCCTTAGTCTGGGCGCTGATTGCGTTGCGCGGTCAAATCCTGGATGAGGGCTTGGAATCCGCCAAGAACTCTGACGTTCCAAAGACCACGGCGACTCACGACCGCAGCGGTTTCAATCTTTTGTTATCGCCCCCTGTCCTGTTATTTCTCTTGTTCTTCGCGGCTTATGGCGTGGCGAGCGGTGGCCTCTCCGCGTTTACCGCCAGCGCACTCATCAATTTGCATGGGTTAACGCAAGAAGCCGCCAACATGGCGTTAACCGGGTTGTTATTTGGCGTCGCCGGCGGTGTTTTCGCTGCAGGCTTTGTCGTAGATCGCTCAGACCGTCATGTCCTTCTGGCGTCTGGCGCGCTGACGCTGTCCATACTCTGTGTGGGCGTACCCGCCTTTCTGGATGCGCCCGGCGTCGTGTTTGCCGGTCTCATGGCTTGCGTCGGTTTTGGCATGGGCGCCGTACCACCGCCGCGCGATTTG
>JAESSL010000156.1 GCA_016764135.1 Alphaproteobacteria bacterium | reverse complement strand
GGCCTCGGCGGAGGCCAGGCCATAATCATCCTTCGCCCGGTAGGTCACGGCAAGCTGGCCGCGATTGCCGGGCTTGGGCGGCTCGGTCGTCGACTGGATTGCCTATGGCCATGTGATCCAGACCTCCAAGGATAAGAGCAAATACGGCACCGGCGACATTCGCGGCGTCCTCGCCCCGGAATCCGCCAATAACGCCAAAGAAGGTGGGGCGATGATCCCCACCATCCTGTTTGGCATTCCCGGATCCGGCAGCTACGCTATTCTGTTGAGCGGTTTCATCCTCACCGGCATCGAGCCGGGCACTGCGATGATTACCGAACATCTCGATCTGACCTACACCATGATCTGGTCGCTGGCGCTCGCCAATGTCTTTGGCGCCGGTACGTGTCTTTTGTTGTCGTCGCAAATTGCGAAGCTGACGACGGTCCGATACGGGTTTCTGGCGCCCTTCATGCTCGTGCTGATTTTCTTCGCAGCCTTTCAAGCGACCCGCGATTGGAGCGATCTCATCGCCCTTTTCGCCTTCGGCACGCTGGGCACCTTCATGAAACGCTACGGCTGGTCCCGTCCCGCCTTGCTGATTGGTTTCTTCCTGTCCGAACGGATCGAGACATCGCTGTATCAATCCATTCAGGTCTATGGCTTCAGCTTCTTCGAGCGTCCCATCGTGCTCGTTCTGCTAGCTCTGACGATCATCTCGGTCATCGGCGCCCTGCGCTATAATCCCAACGCGGGCAAAACCTATGTCGAAAACAGCGAGGCCTCGACCCGTCGCAAATGGCCGCAGGTCGGCTTTGCATTATTCATGCTGGCGATTGTCATTCTCGCCTTTTTAGACGGCTTTCGCTACGAGACGCTGGGTCGCGTCTTCCCCTTCACCATCGGCATCATCGGGTTCATCTTCATCATACCGGTGCTATACCAGCAAATACGGGCGACCAAGCCCTGCCCCGTGCTGATCGACAAGGAACTGGTCGGCGAAACTGAACATTCCGAATTTTATTACCTCGGATGGATCGCCGGTATGCTCGGGTTCATCGGCCTGGTGGGTTTTCCCATCGCCGCCGCGATCTTCATATTCCACTTCATCACGAAAAAGGTGGAAACCAACCACCTTCGCAATGGATTGATGGGCCTCTCCGCCGCAGTGTTCCTCGGCGCACTGTCCTACTTCCTCACCCTGGAATACCCGCAGGGACTGCTGCAATGGGTTACGGCTGAATATATGGGCTTCGAAATGCCGTTCTATCTGGGCGGGCCGCAGTAGCTGGAATGGTCTCGGTGTAAATTTTTCTACTGCACATGAATACGCTAAATTTAGATTTTCGCTACTGAATTAGCCTCGAAAAGAGCTCTTGCCTGCTTCGATATAGCCGCCAATACTCACCACGCCTTCGGCCCCGAGATCACAAGAAATTATTTGACGAAGGCGTAAAAATTCAGTGCAGCGGTAATACAATTTACCCCGCACAAACTCACCACAGTCCGCAATGTGACGAAAGCGGGAAAATTCTCGAAATACCTGCTTTTCGTAAACTCGGATAAACGGCCCTCTTCACATACTCCCCATGACACCATTTTCTCTACGTTATCTTGGGAATACCATAATTTAATTACCCTCCACTCTTTCCTTTAGAGCTCTATTCATCGCCTCAAATCCGATTCTCTTTTTTGCTAAGTACGATGCTGTCAGGGGACCAACTAGCAAGCCTCGAAGTTCTTCCTCATTACGGAGTCGAACGCCTCCTCCCGGCATCGGATCTATTATTAACTTATGTTTTCCAGTAAACAGCCTTGGAATAGGAAGGTCATACTCCCAAATAAATTCATGTTCTACTTGGTATCCGAGAAGAGTGGCATTGTACGTTCGTATCCCCGCATCCGGAATTTCCAATTTTACAAAAATCCTGCCGCGCCTACGAATTTCACCACTGAATTCGAGAATCAATGGATTCCACTCAGAAAATACCTCAGTGTCACCGAGCACTTTCCAGACATCCGCTAAGGAACCCTCAATTTCAATCGACGTATTAACATTTGTGTCCTCTTGGATAGCCCATAAGAAAGAAATTATCGCCAATCCCGCCAGGCTCAAGTAGGCGAAAATATATTTTAACTTTGGTAACATCTCGTCCTTATCCTTCTTCGTTTAATTGCCTTTTTTAAAAGACACACCCTCAGTATTGTCCCAGCCTCCGGTAGAATATAAAATCAACAACGTCATCGCCAAATAAAAAAGACCCCCGGCGAAACACACCGAGGGTCCAATTATGCAAATGACGTATATTTATAATTACATCGTCAGCTTCAGATTATAGCGAACTTTGACGTATTCGCGGATATAGGCTTTTTCCGCGTCAGACAAAATAATCGCTTTGTGGAGCGCGACGCGGGCGGCTTCGCCAATCGTCACGGTGAATTTACCAAGAACCTTCGCCTTCTTTTTAGCGAAGTCCGGATCAGCCATTGTTTTGGTCAACGCATCCCGCCAGGCCGCCAAGGCTTCCTTATCGGCGCCCTTGGGGAGGTGGAAGGATTTGTTGGCCAATGTGCCAACGCGGATCAAGGCGAGCGTGCTCATCGCTTCCGGGCCTTCAAACTTTTTACCGGTGCCTTCTTCATAGAGTTCGTAGAAGGTCGGTACGTTCGGCCAGGTTGGATCGCGATAGTATTTACCGTTAGCGTCTTTCCATTTGCCTTGCGCATCCGGTGCGCCATGTGTGTACAATTCCGTCGCGATTCCCGATTCCCGGAAGCCCTTACGGTTGTTGAGATAGGACAGGGAATTATCAAAATTCAGCGTGAATTCACCACGCTCGAACGCTTGGGCCATCGGACCGTTGCCCTTCATGCCCCAGACGTCTTTGACTTCAACGCCCAGCAGGGACAACGCCATCCGCTTGTTAATCGAGGACGAGGTCGGTGTTTTGCCGCCAAAGACCAGTTTGTCTTTGGGGTGTGAGCGCAATTTGGCGACTAAGTCTTTCGGACTCAGGCCTTTCAGGCCCAGTTCTGAACGGCCGTAGATCATATTGCCGCGCGGCAGCAGGATGATCGGCTCCCAACCCTTGATGTCAAACTTCACCCGGGGATCGCCGAGCAGGTAATTCATGACTGTCGATGTCGACAGCGCAAACACCCAGGTCCCGTCCTTCTTGGCGCGATCTTCAAAATAATTGCCGCCCACGATGCCGCCGGCGCCGGGCTTGTTGATCACGAGAATTTTCGGATTGCCCGGAAGATACTTTTCCATGAAGGGCACAAGAGCGCGCGTCAGACTATCCGTGCCGCCGCCTTCGTTGAACGGCACGATGATCCGGACGCGTTTGCCCGAAAAATCAACCGCCATCGCCTGTTGCATCGGGATCGCCGAAAGCCCCAGCGCCATGGCGCCCGCGCCCAAAAATCCCGTTACGCTACGTCGCGTAATCTTTTCAAACATAAGGAAATACCTCCCTGTAAAGAAATTTAACGGCGTCTTCGAATTTCAAAACCCGTTCCGCTGCGCCGCTACGCCAATACGATACAATGGGCAGTCCGGACATTTCCATAAAAATCTATGACGCTGCAGCTGTTCTGCTGAACTGCTCGTCGGATACGAATGGCGGGCATTTATTAATCGCAACCAAGTCTTCCGGCTTCGGTCCATCAATCAGCACGCATTCATTGTCGAAGGTCATCGTTGGTCTCGTACGGGTGTCAAAGGCTGGCCATTCCGGCAGGCCTGAATGATTCGGGTCGCCTGTACGCGCAAACGCCAACCAGGCGCCCATCACTTTCGCCGACAACGCCTCCTGTTTGGCGCCCACCCCGACAAACGCCGCAGAGGCCTCAAGCGTGCCAAAGACAAAGGGAATGCAAAGCGTGTGCGGGGTTTTAAGAATCCCGTCTAAAACCGGTGTTTTCCACGTAAATTCATAAAGATACGCCGGAGCGCCGCCCAACGCAGCTTTCCGTCCAGCCGCCTCAACATCATTGCGTCGATACATATGATCGCTGGTCAATACATTGAAGAGGTCGCGCATGGAGATGCCCGGACGGCGGCTTTCATAATCCGTCACCAGCGCCAACGCCGCAGCGGCGTCCAATCCGATAAAGGGTTGTATTCGGCTCAATAATTGATCACGCGTCATCGACAACGACGCAGGATCGATCGTAATATCGTAGAAAGATTTTTCGGTTTCACACGATCCCAACAACAACGGGATATCAGCCGCTAGATCAGGTGCGTCTAAATCGAATGGATGGTTCAACAGATTGCGCCCATCCACAACGGGGCGAAAACTGTCATCTCCGTGATTGGCGTCCACCGTTGCGGTATACGCCGCCAGCAATCGGTCCGTCGGGACGCTCTGCAAATCACCGGGGTTGGCGCCCGCCATGCCCAGTTGCGCCAGCAACCCATGACGCGCCCGATCTGCATTCTCGGCGCTGGCCAACCGCAGATGCGAGGAGGAACTTTGCATGATCGCCTTGTGGAACAGCCCTTTGGCGGCGGGCATGGTCATCAACACCGCCACCTTTGAGGCGCCGCCGGACTGGCCGAAGATCGTAATATTTGAAGCATCGCCGCCAAACGCGCCAATATTGTCCCGAACCCATTCGAGCGACGCGACAATATCCAACATGCCCGCATTGCCCGACGCCACGAACGAATCGTCGCCCTGTGCGCCAAAATGACAAAACCCAAAAACACCCAGCCGTTGATTCACCGTCACGACGACAACATCGCCCTTCTCGGCCAGTATCGACCCATCAATGCCCGGCGCGTCTCCAGACCCGGCGTGGTAGCCGCCGCCATGCAGATACACCATCACCGGACGCGGCGTCGCATCGCCAGTGGCCGGCGTATAGACATTCAGGCTGAGACAATCTTCGCTGCGTCGGGTTTCGCTACGGATCCACTCATTCGCCGGCGCGCCCGCGCGGTCGTTTTGCGGCGCCCGATCGCCAAATACATGCGCATCTCGAACGCCTGTCCAGGACGCCGGCGCGCGGGGCGCCAGAAACCGCCCGGCTCCTTCGGTCGCGGCTCCATATGGGACGCCCTTAAAGCTATATATCGTTGAGCCTAAAACGCCGCGAATTTGACCATACGATGTTTCCACGATGGCGCTATCAGTCCTGGATAGAACATTCATGATGTTATTCTCCTGTTGATGAGCGGTGGTGATATATCAGTGCAAATATTTGGTTATCCTGCGGGAATAATCGTCACCCACATTGGCTCCTCACCAACGTCACGGGTCCCGATTTTTTTGAGACGACCTGAATCGCCATCAATGGCGAACGTAATCAACTTTCCCGACTTGAGCCCCGCTGACAGCAAAAATTTTCCGGCGGGATCGATTGAAAATACGCGCGGGACCGCCTCCGCCTCCACATGCCCCAACACCGACAACAGCCCTGTTTCCGCATCAATCCGGAATTCGGCGATGCTGTCATGCCCCCGGTTCGGCGCATAGAGAAAGCGCCCACAAGGCGTTACCTGGATTTGCGAACATTTGCTTTCACCCGTCCAACCCTCGGGCAAAGTCGAGATAGTCTGTAAAGGAGAGAGCGTTCCCGTCGTCGTGTTAAAATCGTAGACGCTGACGCCACATCCCTGTTCGTTGGAGACATAAACGATGTCTTTTTCCGGGTGAAAACAAAAATGTCGAGGCCCTGTGAAATCCGCCTGCGGGACGTGCGGCGGGTCATTTGGCTTTATGCGCCCGGTCGTTTCATCAAACCTGAATTGAAAAATTGCGTTTGGCGCGCCCTTACCATCGATATGGGGCACAAACGCAAATTTATTGGAGCGATCCGTTTGAAAACAATGGGCGCCACGTCCGGTGTGAAGCCACTCAATTGGCGGATAGACCGCTGCGCCATCGTCGCCAATGGCGTGGACAGCTGCGGTTTCTCCTATGTAATAGGCGGACAGGAGATACCGTCCGGTCTTGTCGGTCGCCATATAGCAGGGATCAATTTCAATCGGGATTGTCCCTAATTCAGTCAAATCGCCGCTAACGGGATCGATCCGGAAGCTGGTGATTTTATTGTCGATCCGTCGCGCGATATGCATGACGCTGCGATCTGGCGAAAGCGCTATCGGCGCCGGTCGACCTGGCAGCGCAACATCATCGCACGGGCTTAAGGCGCCTGTATTTTCATCCATGTCAAAGCGCGCAATACGCCCTTCGCCGGATATAGTGATATAAACATGATAGGACATTGGCTTTCCCCCAAGCAGAGTGTCTCAAGCCCCCAAACGAAGTGTCGGTAAGCAAAATTTCAGGGAAGCTACTCTAGGCGTCGATGGACGGGCTTGTCCACAAAGCCCGGACTCCACGAAGCCGGGGAATCCAGATCGCGGATTACGACGTCTCGTCCAGACTGCTTGGAAAGGTAATGATGAACTCGACGCCTTCGCCGAGGGTGCTTTTACACCGTATGACGCCGCGTAAGGTCTGCGTCACCAGATTAAACACAATATTCATGCCCAACCCACTGCCGCCCTGACCACGCCGGGTTGTAAAAAACGGTTCAAAAACATTCTCTTGAGTTTTTTCGTCCATGCCGCGGCCGTTATCGGTGTATTTCAACTCAATTGAGCCTGCATCCTCCAAAACCGAAATTCGGACTTCCCCTCCCGATTGGTCCGGAAAGCCATGAATAATGGAGTTCATGACGAGGTTTGTGACGATTTGCGCCAATGCGCCCGGATCACTATCCGCTGTTATTGCGTCGTCGCATTCGACCATAACCTTGTGCCCGCTTTTCCGTATTTGGGGCGCAAGGCTCACCATCACTTCATCGAGATAGGCCCCGACTTTAAATTCTCGGTGTTCTCCACTGGATTGATCTACCGCGACTTGCTTAAAACTGCGAATCAGATCCGCAGCGCGCGTCAAATTGCTCAAAATCATTTTTGTTAATTGGACAGCGGATTCCAGAAAATTTTTCAATCCGGTTTTGGAAATTTTCCCGGCTGCGAATTCTTTTTCAAGTTTCCGAGAAATATCCTGCAAATGGGAGGCCGCCGTTACGCCAATACCGACCGGTGTGTTTATTTCATGGGCGATGCCCGCGACAAGGCCTCCCAATGACGCCATCTTCCCAGATTCAATCAGCTCATTTTGAGTCTGTTGCAACCGCTCAAGCGTCTCGCGAAGCTTCAAGTCAGCTTCTTTTCGTTCAGAAATATCCCGGACGATTCCGGTAAACATGAGATTGTCGTCCACGTCACTGACGCTGACCGATAAATCCATGGGAAATTCCTCTCCATTCTTCCGAAGACCCATGACCTCTCGACCAACTCCTATAATTTTCGCTTCATTCGTGTCGATAAAATTTTGTATAAATCCGTCGTGTTGATGGCTCACGAGAGCTGGCATTAGGACGCTCACGTTTTTGCCTATCACCGCGACTACCGACCACCCAAATACCTTTTCCGCAGCGTTGTTGAAACTCGTTATGATTCCCTCTTGATCAATTGTAATGATCCCATCCGCTGCGGTATTTACGATCGCGCGATGGCGTTGTTCACTCAGAAACAGCATTTCTTGCGTGCGCTGGTGCTCGTCGACTTCCTTGCGCAAAGCGGCGGTTCGCTCATTGACGAGGTCTTCCAGGTTCTCATTCATTTCCTTTACGGCCAGCTCCGCTTTTTTGCGCGCCGTAATTTCACCCCGAACGACGATGGTGCTTCCGTTGGAAGTTTTGTTCATCTCAAACCAGAACCATCGCCCATCATTGGCCTCGTATTCAATACGTCCTGCCGGATTTCTAAAATTATCTAATCGAGATTCAATAAAACTTTCGGCGTTGGTATAAATCTTTGGCAAAAAATTGTATTCTACAATGGCATGCAACATTTCTTCGAATGACACCCCAAGCTTAATCACGCCTTGCGCGCTGAGCCGTGGCAGGGAATCCAGGTACGGCTGGTTAAAGGTAATCAGCTGCTCATCGGCGTCGAACATCGCAAATCCATCCGAAATTGTGTTGATCGCATCCGACAACAGATTCTGGAACTGCATTTGCTCAGTCACATCCTGGATTGTCCCCAACATAGCGATCGGCTCATTATTTGCGTCGAAAAAAGCTTCCCCAATTTGAATCACATGTCGAACCGCGCCATTAGATAAAATTATCCGATGTCCAATTTCATAATTTGATTTTTCGCGGATCGCGACCAGCATAATATCTCTTAGTCTCTGGAGGTCATCAGGGTGGGACTTACCTTCAGACGCACTATAGGACGCCTCGAAAGATTGCGGCTCTTCCCCAAAAATTCGATACACCTCATCCGACCACGTCAACTTGTCGGTCTTAATGTCCCATTCCCAATTTCCAATTCGCGCGATGCTTTGAGCCTTATTAAATTCAAGGATCGCACCCTCTAGCCGATCAATTACAGGCGTGCTGACGCGTCGAAAAACAAAGACGGCAAATGCTATTGCAATAAGGGCGACGACCATGGACATACCCGTTGCGATCAAAAACGGTTGCCGCACGGTGCTGAGGTTGACTTGCGCGACCAGCCCTTTGTTCAGGGACGGGATATGCTCGTAGGCCGCCAGCATGTCCCGACCGCCTCCGTCGATATATCGTATGACGCCGGACAGGCCACTAAGCGCCTTTCGCATGGGTCCGTCAGGAACCAATAAAAATTTGGGATTATCGGTAATATGTCCATACAATCCATGAGATGCGATATCTATGTTGATATGTTTCCCCGCCCGGGATGCGACAACCAATTCCTCTTTCGCCCCCAAGGCGTCCAACCTGTCAAAGCTATCTTGTATTTGCCGGATTGTCGTGTTGGAAGCATTGCTGGTCAGGCCTCCTACATTAAAACGTTCGTCAAACAGGGCAATTGATTCAATAAGAGCGGCTTGGCTCTGCGCCAAGGACTGTAACCGTTCTTTTTGCTCTTTGAGGCTAACCTGATAGAGGAAGACACAAGTCGTCGTCAGCACCGCAACGACAACAAAAGTCATACACAAGGTCAGAATACCCAGTCGCCCGCGACTGGTCAGGCCGGACGACCCGAAAGAAAGTATCTCCGTCTTCAAGGAGACGAGCATAAAAACTAAAAGAAGAAATGCCGCAGCGACAACGAGCCAGAGCCAGTTCATTTCAAAGGGCAACAATATTTGCTGCGCCCCGCTCACCTTGACGGGATCGATATTTATCTCCGCCATGAGCGCTTTTACATTTGGATAAGAAGACGACACCGTCCATCCCGCTATTGCGTTCTCTTTTCCCGACGTCTGCGACGCCATCTGAAACAACGCCGTGGAAACTCGCCGCGCCAAGTTCAGATTTGTCGTTTGCAGACGGGCGAAGGCCCACTCTGAATACAAGCGCGTGCTCGACAACAGTTCAAAGGATGGGGCGCCGGGAAACCGTAAAATACGAAAATCGTGCAAATCAATCTCGCCGGCGGCGGCCATTTTTTCCAGGACTCCCGTTCGAACTGCGCCTGCGTCCACATAACCATTAGAGACCAAGTCCACCACATTGTCCGGCGGGTATCCACCAAATTTCAACACCGAAAAATCTTCCGTGGGGTTCAGCCCCACCGCCTTGAGCTCCCGCAGAATCATTTGATAACCGCCAAAAAACCGTTTCGAAGCACCTGCAAATGCGACACCCGACAAATCGCTAATTGTCTGAATTTTATCGTTGTCCGAACGGGTGAAAACAACGCCGCCAAAATGGGACAAAGGCCGCCCGGCGTTGCGCCGAATAAGCGTCGCGATCGGCAACACCCCGTTACTGTTTTCCATTTCTACGAGAGCGCCAGGGTCGACGATTATAAAATCTACGTCTTGCGAATTTACCAAGGAGGCCAACACAGCTGACGAAACGGGTAGTATCGAAAAGGCGTATTGCGGCATTACGTTATTTAAATATTTTGCCGTAGGCACCCAAGTTCGTTGCGCAATTTTCTCTCCACCATGCGCGATCACGCCAATCGTAACCTTTTTTTGATATTGCGCCTGAGTTAGGTTCGCGTTCAACAGTCCAAACAAAATAACGAATGCGATCAGAAATCGCACAAATGTCAGTACGCTCCACCGCTGTTTCAGCGCGAATATCCTATTCATGCAAGCGCACCGCGTAAAAAATAAACATCAGTGTTTTTTTAGCGGGAAGACACGAACAAACCATTAACGCCTGAGGGTCGCGCCAGTCGTCAGCCACACCCCCGTTTAGCGCATCAGGCGATGGCGTCCTCCAGGATCATGGCGGCGCCTTTTTCCGCTATCATGATTGTTGGCGCATTGGTGTTTCCCGAAATCAGCACCGGCATGATGGAGGCGTCGATCACACGCAATCCACTCAGCCCATGCACACGCAAACGGTCGTCAACAACCGCCATGGTATCCTGTCCCATTTTGCAGGTGCCGACCGGATGAAACACCGTCGCGCCATCGCGCCGAGCCACGTCCAGCAGCTCATCATCGCTTACAGCGCCCGCCGTCGGCGCCAATTCCTGTACGATATAGGGCGCCATCGCCGGGGCGGCGATCAGGTTTCTCGAAATCTTCATCGCCGCCACCAGCGCTTGCCTGTCAATTTCATCGGACAGAAAATTTGTCCGGATCGACGGCAGATTCTTGGGATTCGCGGACTTGATGTGAATGGATCCTCGGCTTTCCGGACGCAACTGGTTTGGCGCCAGGGTGATGCCGGGGAAATCGTCGAGAATACGCTTCCGCACATCCTTGAACGACGCATGAGTCGCGCGCATCTGAAGGTCTGGCCCCTCCAGATCCGGCCGACTCCGCACAAATCCCGATAAAATTCCACCCGGCAGGCTCAGGACGCCCTTCCGGGTAAACGCCCATTTGGCGACTTCCCCCAGAAACGCCAACCCGCGTGTTTGTTCATTCAGCGTGCGCGCATTTTTGACCCGCCACACCATCCGGATTAAATAATGGTCGCGATAATTCTCACCAACGCCGGGCAGCGCGTGCCGCACCTCGATGCCGTGATCGGACAGGAGTTTCGGCTGGCCAATACCCGAGGCTTCGAGAATTTGCGGCGATTGCACGGCGCCGGCGCTGAGAATAACTTCGCGATGCGCGCGTACCCGTCGTTGCGCGCCTTTCTGGTCAAAGACGACGCCGACGGCGCGCGTTCCCTCCAGCAGGATTTGTGTCGTAAAGGCGTTGATTTCAATGGTCAGGTTCGGGCGCGACCGAGCCGGGTCCAAAAACGCCGTGGCAGTCGACCAGCGTCGACCGTTTTTCTGCGTCACCTGATAATACGAAAACCCCTCCTGATCGCCGCTATTATAATCCTGGGTCCGCGAATATCCGCATTCAACCGCCGCATCGATCAAGCGATCCAGCAAGGGATAGGTTTCCGTCACGTCGCTCACGTTCAACAGGCCGCCGCGCCCGCGCCACGGCGTTTCGTCGGTAGCGCCTTCCCGGTTTTCGGATTTAACGAAATACGGCAATACGTCATCCCAGGACCAGCCGCGATTGCCCATTTGCGCCCAGCCATCGTAGTCGCGCGCCTGCCCGCGCACATACACCATGCCGTTTATAGAGCTGGAGCCGCCCAATACCTTGCCGCGCGCCACGGGAATGACGCGGCCATTCGTGTTGTCTTCGGGCTCGGTTTCAAAATGCCAGTTATAGGTTTTGCTGTTCAGCGTGCGGATGAAGCCAACCGGAATGTGGATAAAAGGGCTACCGTCCTT
>JAESSL010000155.1 GCA_016764135.1 Alphaproteobacteria bacterium | reverse complement strand
GCGCAACGCGTCGTCATGGCGACAGCGCTCCGCATTGCTGGCGTATCGAGGGTCGTCAATCAACTGAGGAGCTTTCAAAACGCCGCACAGTTTTTCCCACATGGCCTGAGAGGGCGCGCCAATCAGCGATTCACCGTCGCCGGCGCGAAAGACGCCATAGGGCGACAAGGTGGAATATCCAGCACCTTCGCGCTCGACCAATACGCGGCCCGCTGTCCAGGCGACCCCGTGAAATCCAAGCAGGCTAACGCCCGATTCAAGCAGGGAAACGTCAACCCGCTGGCCTGCATGACCGCGCTCACGGGCGAGCAAGGCGCTAACGACGCCGCCATAGGCGAGCATGCCGGTGGATAAATCAATTGCGGCGACGCCGGGCCGCACCGGGGGCCTGTCGGATTCTCCGGTCAGCGCGAAAACACCGGTATAGGCGGCCAGCATGGTGTCATATCCCGGTTTGTTCCGCAGTGGTCCCTTTACGCCATACCCGGAAATGGAACAGTAGATTATGTCCGGATTGATCGCTTTCAATCGTTCGTAATCGACGCCCAGTTTTAACGCCGTGTCGGGCAGAAAACTCTGGATGACGACATCGACCTTTGCGACCAATGCATCGAGAACTTTCCGGGCGCCGTCGGATTTCAGGTTCAGGGTAATATCGAGTTTTCCGCGATTGACCGAAAGCCAGTTTGAGCTTTCGCCGTTTCCAACATCATGGGGAAACGTGCGGTTCAAATCGCCGCCAGGGGCTTCCACCTTGATGACTTCGGCGCCGTTATCCGCGAGTAACTGGCCGCAATAGGGCCCCGCCAGGACCCGGCTTAAATCCAGAACCTTTATGCCATCCAGTGCACCCATTCCACGGCCCCTTTATTTTTAAATCTTAATTCAGGACACGGACGATAGCTGCCCTGTTCGAATTGTCACGTTTTCGACTTCAATTAACTGACTATTAACTATATATAAAGTAGTATATATTTGGAAATAATAACACCGTGCGTCATCCTGTTGACGCCTGTAGATCACACGAAGACAGAAGTGGGGATTACATGGATATGCGTGGCCGCTATTGGCATGAAGGTAAGGTCGGACAACCACTCTTCGAGTTTTACGATGTGCGCACAGACGTAAACGACGCTGTCCTACCCGACCGTCATGCGGAACAACTCGATTTTTTTCTCAAAATTATGTCGGCGGCAAACGAAGCGCCGACGCTTGATATGGCGTTCGAGGCGATAACCGAAGAGGTCTGCCGGTATCTGGACTGGCAAGTTGGGCATGTTTTCAAAATCGACGACGAGAATTCTGGCCGGTTGAAATCAACGACGCTTTGGCGTCTCTCAGACGCGAAAATCTATCGAATATTCAAGGAAAATTGCGTTTCCACCCATGTCGAACAGGGCTGCGATCTGGCGGGGCTTGCGCTCCAGCGTAAAAACTATGTGTGGGAAGAGAGTCTGGCGAACAGCAACCTGTTGTTTCGTCGCTTTGCGGCGGCGTTGCAGTGTGGGCTCGGGTTTGGTTTCGCATTACCGATTTGGAGTCGTGGCGAGATTGTCGCGGTTCTGGAATTTTTTGCGCGCGAATCCGGTGTTGAAGAGGCGCCGACGACAAAGCTGCTGGCGGCGGTGGCGACCCAGCTTGGTCGCGCCATCGATCGAAATCGCGCGGAATCGGAACTCAGAAAGGCGCGCGAGCAGGCGGAAGCCGCAAATGAGGCGAAATCATCGTTTCTGGCGACAATGAGCCATGAAATACGCACACCGATGAATGGCGTTATCGGGATGATCGAATTGCTTCGGCAGACGACGCTGGATTCAGATCAATCCGGAATGGTCCGGGTCGCGAATGACGCCGCGACCGGACTTTTACAAATCATAGATGATATTCTGGATTTTTCAAAAGTCGAAGCCGGGAAGGTCGCTTTTGATGTGATCGAGGTGGATGTCAGAGATGTGCTGGAGGGTGTTGCGGAAACGATCCTGCCGGGCGCCAGTACAAAGAATATCAAATTTGTCCTCATCATCGATCCTATAATTCCGGGGATGATAAAAACCGACCCCACTCGGCTTCGACAAATTCTCCTGAATTTTTGCGGAAACGCTGTGAAGTTCACGAATGCGGATGGTTTGACGCTGAACACAATCACGCTCAAGGCGCGCCTGTTGGCGCGAGAGGGGAATGTGGCGACGCTGGAATTTTCGGTTGAGGATACCGGCATCGGCATGTCTCAAAAGGGCAGAGAAGGGCTGTTTCAGCCGTTTACACAAGCCGAAGCGTCGACAACGCGTCGATATGGCGGCACGGGTCTTGGTCTTGCGATCACCAAAAAACTGGTGACGATGATGGATGGGCGCATCAGCGTTGAAAGCGAGGTGGGCGAAGGGTCTCTTTTTCGCGTTGAGGCGCCGTTCGAAGTCGTGAAGGACGACTATGTGGTGACCGAAGAGCGCGATCTAACAAATTTGCGTATTCTGGCGCTGTTACCGGATGGCGATGAAAACATGCCGGTATTGGATGCACTGCGGCGGGCTGGCGCTGATTGCGACCATATGGCGACGAGGGCCGATATTATACACACGACGAAAGCCGCCGCGATCTCTGACGTATATTCTGATGTCATCCTTTTAAGCGGGCTGGAGAAGAGGCGGTGGCTTGCGCCGCTTTTGGACGAACTGCGCACGATTTCGCGCCCGTTTCGGCAATGCTTTATGGTCCTGGGGTCCGATTGGAATGAAATCTCGAGTTATGGCGGCGCCGATACCCTGATCGTGAACTCGACGCCGCTGTTGTTGAACCAGTTGATCGTGGATTTGAAAAAATTTCTGATCCCTCCATCGGCGAAAAAAGCACCGGGGAACGTGCTCCCCTTCAAAACGCTGGAAACAATACCGCCGCCGGAAAGCATTCCGGAGGCGGAGGCTCAGGGACGGTTGCTTCTGCTGGCGGAGGACAACCCTATGAACCGGGCGGTCATAACCCGGCAATTGCGTCTCTTTGGGTATGAGGTGGAAGAGGCGCTGGATGGTCAAATGGCGCTCGAGATGTTTCCGAAACGAAACTACGCCATGTTGATTACAGATTGTCATATGCCAAATCTCGATGGATACGATCTGGCGCGTTCGGTGCGGAAACTGGAACAAAATAGTCGTCGGCGAACGCCTATTATTGCGGTGACGGCGAACGCCTTGCAGGATGAAGCGGAAAATTGCCGGGCGGCGGGCATGGACGACTATCTGACCAAGCCACTGATGCTGGATACATTACGGGACGTCTTGGCAAAATGGGCGCCGGATTTCGCAGCGCTTATGAAGGCGTCCGGGGTGACGCCGCCATCATCGTTAGCGCCTTCACCGTTAACGCCAGGGGGGCAACCGCCGTCACCTCTGGTTCCGTCGCGAATGCGGGAGTCGACGCCAGACTCAACGCCAGACTCAACGTTGACGGCCCCTGTCGCTCAGCTGGACGTAGATCCAGTCGATCTGGCGGCGCTGGCGGCCATACTTGGCAATGGCGACAGGCTATATTTGAAAACAATCCTGCAATATTTTCTGGATACGATGTCGGATGCGCCTCGCGACATGGCCCGCCTGGTTGTGGCGAAAAACAAGGACGGGCTGCGGGACG
>JAESSL010000154.1 GCA_016764135.1 Alphaproteobacteria bacterium | reverse complement strand
TGATGATCGTATAAATAGTTTAGGATAGGCGTGCTTTCAGCCTCGCTCATGCCGTCGATATTCATGGTGTAGATACTATTTACAAACAGATGCTTCCGACCGGTTTCAGGATGAGTGCGGACCATGGGATGGGCGTGCTCGGTCGCCGTCCAATCGGCATCGGCGCGCACCTGACTGGACCGTTTGGCGTTCACGCCCGATTTCGGTCCGGCCACGCGAACATCGCTGTGCACCGCCGCCGCCCCGTCGAGCATCGCCTTCATCCCGTCCGACAGGGATTCATAGGCCAAATACTGATTGGAGAATAAAGTGTCACCGCCGTAATCCGGCGTTTCCAGCGCATAGAGAATGGCGCCCATCGGCGGCGTATCCATCATTGTGGTGTCCGCATGCCATTTTTCGCCCGCAACGCTGGGGTCGCCCGGACGGCGTAGCAGAAAGACAGTTTCCTTGTCTTCCTGACCGAGTTGATAATTGGGGTGAACGAAGATGTCGCCAAACCGGCGCGTGAAGGCCTTGTGCCGCTCCACCGATAAATCCTGGTCGCGAAAAAATATCACCAGATTGTCCAGCAACGCCTGGCGAATTTCGGCGATGACCGCGTCATCCAGTTCATCCGCGACATTAACGCCGCCAATTTCCGCCCCCAGTGCGCCTGCGATTGGGGTTACGGTAATATGCTGAAATTCACTCATTGTTCTGGCCTGATTCGTTTGGGAAAAGCGATGGCGTCACGCACCTGACAACCCGAGAGCCTATCCAATAGCGCGGGCGACGCAAGCCCCACCGCCGCGCCGGTCAACCAATCTTAACGCGCGCGAAAGTCGTTATTGATCCTATGATCGCCCGACACCCAGCGCCGCAGATCCGCATGCGCCGTCTTGCGGCTGGTTTGCGAGATGTCTTCGCTATCCGGATGGTCGACCGTAAATTCGAGCTTCAGATTGTTGGGATCATGCGCATATAGCGACACGCAATACCCATGGTCCGTCACGCGAATTGCAACGCCCGCCGCCTCCAGCCGGGCCTTGATTGCGCCCTGGGTTTGCGCATCGCATTCAAACGCAACATGGCCCGGTGAATTTTGATCCCGCGGATTGTCCGCCTCATCGCCCCACTGGAAGAACGCCAGCGTGCTTCGGTCCTCAAATTCAAACAGGGTGTGACAATATTCCAGGCCGGTTTTCGGATTTCGCTCTATCCATGTCGCCACCAACGGAATGCCGATAACGTCCTCATAAAACTGGCGCGTCATTTCCATGTCTTTGGTGACCCAGGCGGCGTGATGCAGCCGTCTGGGCCTCGAGGGATTTTGATTCCCATCCATGATTCACTCCTGAAAAAAGAGACTGCGTCCCCGAACTTTGCTAGCGCCCGCCTGAACCAATCGTAATACTATGGCATAAAACCCACAGATGCGAAGCTGCGAAGGGGCATTTTATGAGTCTGACATTTCTGGACGTTGTGGGGCACACATCGTTTCTGCTGACCGCTTTATCGTTTTATGTACGCGACATGATAGTGTTGCGCTGTCTGGCGATTGTCAGCGGCGTGGTTGGGGTCGCCTATAATTACTGGCTGCCTGCCGGTCCGCTCTGGCTGGTCATCTTCTGGCTAACGGTTTTCGTACTGATCAACCTCGTGCGCATTGTCGGCATCGTACTGGACCGGCGCTCGATCGCGTTTAACGAGGAGGAAGCCGAGCTTCACGAAACCGTATTCCAGAACTTCTCCCCCGTTGAGTTCCGCAAGCTGATGCGCATCGGCGATTGGCGCAACGCGGAACAGGGTGAACAACTGACCGTGCAGGGCAGTATCGTGGGGGGCCTGAATTTGCTGTTCAACGGTGAAGTCCGGGTCGAGCGCGATGGCGAGGAAGTTGGCCGCGCGCGCGATGGCGCAATGATCGGGGAAATATCCTTCATCCAGGGCGGGGCGGCGACGGCGACCGTCTCGGCGACCAAGCCATGCCGATATATCGCCTGGTCCGGCGACGAGTTACGCAAACTCCTGCATCGCAACCCGAGCATGGACGTCGCCATGAAGCATGTCTTCAGCGTCGATCTCATGCGGAAACTGACAGTCTGAATTCTGCAGGATAACGCCGCTTGGCGTTAAAGAGTCGGCAGTGTAACCTCGCGAAAAATAACGGGAGACTTCGCATGTCCACAAAATTGAACACCTTGTTGCCCACCTCCCTGGTCGGGTCATACGCCCAGCCAGACTGGCTCATCGACCGCGCAAAACTGGCGGGGCGCTTTCCCCCCAGAACCCGTGCACGCGAGCTTTGGCGCGTCGCACCGGAGTGGCTGGCGCAAGCGCAGGACGACGCGACCCTGATTGCGATTCGCGAGCAGGAAGAAGCCGGACTCGACATCATTACCGATGGCGAGATTCGCCGCGAGAGTTATTCCAACCGCTTCGCCACCGCGCTGGCCGGGGTCGATATCGACAATCCCGGCACGGCGCTGGACCGCAGCGGCGACCCCACGCCCGTTCCGCGCATTGTCAGCAAAGTATTCCGCAAACATCCCGTTGAGATCGAGGACGTAAAGTTCCTGCGCGCCCATACGGATCGCCAGATCAAGATGACCGTCCCCGGCCCCTTCACCATGAGCCAGCAATCGCAGAACGACTTCTATGAAAGCGAAGCCGAAATGGCGATGGATTACGCGGCGGCTGTCAATGAGGAGATCAAGGATCTGTTCGCCGCCGGCGCCGATATGGTCCAGATCGACGAACCCTATATGCAGGCGCGACCGGAGAAGGCGCGCGAGTTCGGCTTGGCGGCGCTCAACCGTGCGCTGGATGGCGTCGAGGGCGAGACCATCGTGCATATTTGTTTTGGCTATGCCGCGATCATTCACGAGCGCCCAGAAGGTTACTCCTTCCTGCCGGAGCTCGCGGGCTGTACGGCCCACGCCATCTCTCTGGAGACCGCGCAATCGGACCTTGATTGCGCCGTACTGGAAACATTGCCCAACAAAAAAATCCTGCTCGGCGTCCTGGATCTCTCCACGCCCGAGGTTGAAACGCCCGAGGAAATCGCCCGGCGCATTCGCCGCGCCCTGCCCCATTGCCCCGCCGAACGGATTATCGTCGCGCCGGATTGCGGGTTGAAATACCTGCCGCGCGACTCCGCCTTCGGTAAGATCAAAGCGATGGCCGCTGGTGCCGCGATTGTTCGAGAGTCGCTGTCGTGACGATCCTCACTACCCATGCAGGCAGTCTTCCACGTCCTAAATCTCTAACCGAGCTATACGCGAGGCGCGCCAACGGAGAGACCATCGACGAAGCGCAACTGGCGACGGAAGGCGAAGCCGCCACCCGATGGGTTGTGGAGCGCCAACGAGAATCCGGCGTTGATATTCCCAGCGACGGCGAACAGGTCCGCGAGGCGTTTTTCCTCTATGTCCAGCGGCGCATGTCCGGCTTTGGCGGGCGCTGGTCCCGCACCCAGGGGCGCGAACTGGATAATTACCCTGAATTCGCAGAAGCGCGGCGGCGCGGTATGGCCCAACTGACCGCCGTCAGTAACTTTGAACCGCCCATGGCGATTGGCCCGATCAAATATGGCGATCCGGCCGCAAACCAGGCGGAGTTGACCGGCTTCCGCGCCGCGCTCGATGCGTCAGCAGGCGCCTTTACCGGCGCGTTCATGACCGCCCCGTCGCCCGGCATTGTCGCCGCTGCGATGAAGAATCATTATTACGATGACGACGACGCTTATATGGACGCTCTGGCGACGGCGCTTCGCGTGGAATATGAAGCCGCTATCGAGCACGGTTTTACGCTTCAGATCGACGCGCCGGATCTTGCGCTGGAACGCCACATTTCCTATGCGGATCGCCCGATCAAAGACTTTGTCGCCTTTGTCGAGCGCGTCATTGGCAAAATCAATCAGGCGCTTGTGAATGTCCCGCGAGACCGGGTCCGTCTGCATGTGTGTTGGGGAAACTATGAATCGCCGCATGACCAGGATGTCGCCTTGCGCGAAATCCTGCCAACGCTGCTGACCGCGAATGTCGGCGCCATCATGCTGCCCTTCGCCAATCCGCGCCACCAACACGAAATCAAGGTCTTCAAGGACATCACTCTGGCGCCGGACCAGTCGTTGATCGTGGGCGTGATCGACACCTGCACCAATTTTGTCGAGCACCCCGAGGTGGTGGCGGACCGGTTGGAGCGCGCGGCGGACGCCGTGGGCGACCCCGGCCGGATTCACGCTGGCACCGATTGCGGGTTCGACACCTCCGCCGGCATGGGACGGCTCACCTCCGATGTGGTCTGGGCGAAATTACGAGCCCTGCGCGAAGGCGCGGATATCGCAAACGCCCGGCTGTTCTAGCAGTGCGGCAGACTCCGCTTTAGGCCCCAACAGCCTCCGACCCGATAGCGACCGTCGGACCGTCGCCTGCGACCGTGGTCCGGCGCATGATGCGGCGGTAACGCGCTTTTTCCCAAGTGCGCCCCCGGTGCAGTGTGCAACGGTTATCCCAGATCACCAGATCATGCTGACGCCATTGATGGGTGTAGATGTCCTCAGGTCGCGTGGCGAGGGCGACCAGTTCCTTCATATAGTCGCGCCCTTTTTCCACCGGCCATCCCACAATGTGAGAGGCGTGCGACGCGGTGAAAAAATTCTTCTCGCCATTTGCCGGATTGGTGCGCACCACGACCTGCTTTGCGGGCGGCAGTTCCTTTTGCTGCGCCGGGGACAGGGTCGATCCGACCAGCGCGCGGGAATATGTGTAATCATGCACCGCGACCAGACCTTCCAGCGCCGCCTGCTGTTCCGCATCAAGACGTTTATAAGCGGCCCGCATACTGACGAATTCGGTCTCCCCGCCCTCCGGCGGCACTTCGCGCCCGGACAGCATCGACGCCATCGCGGGAACATCGCGAAACGAACTGTCCGTGTGCCACATCTCATTGCCGGATCGATAAACCATGACGTCGCCGTCGACCGGCAGAATCTCATCGGTTTCCCGGTTCACATTTGAAATATCCGCGATCATGTCGCCGCCACCGCCACCGACGCGGGTCTTGGTGACAATCTCCAATGGTCCAAAGCGCTCGCCAAAGGCGACCTGCGTTTCGTCCGTGAAAGGTTGATCATGAAAAATCAGGAGCGAGTATTCCTCAAAAGCCGCGCGAATGGCCTTGTAGGTTTCATCGTCTATCGGTTTTGTCAGATCAGGTCCGGATACGACCGCGCCAAAGCCGCTGGGCTCTGCTTGAATTCTAATTGTCATGATTGTTCTCCCTGACGACATTCAACCAAGAAAACCGAACCTATGCAAATTCGTCAAACATCGGTTGCCTAATTACGTCGGTTGCCGAATTTCCCGGCAACGCTATAGTTGCGCCTTTCTTCGCGGCGCC
>JAESSL010000153.1 GCA_016764135.1 Alphaproteobacteria bacterium | reverse complement strand
CGGCGCGATGGGCGCCCGTCGCCGTTTGTACCCCGGTGACGCGTCCGTCGGAAATATCAACCGCCTTCACCGCTGTGTTTTCATGCACGCGGACGCCTGCCGTCCGGCAGACTTTTTCCAACGCCACGACCAATTGCCGGTTATCCACCTGATGATCGAGCGTGCTACGCACCGCCGCCGTCACGCCCGGCGACAAATGCGGCTCCAGCCGCCGCGCCTGCCCGCCGGTCATCCATTCAATATCCAATCCCAGCCCCCGCTGGAAGTCATAGGTAAAGCGAAGCGCCTCGGCGTCATCCCGGTCGATGGCGACGACAATAGTGCCCTCGTCCCGATACCCCAGATCAACGCCACTCAAGGCTTCCAGTTCTTCTGCGAAAGCGGGCCAGCGTCGTTGGCTGTCCAGATCCAGCGACAGCAACATTTCTTCGCCCGGCTCCGCATCGACATTCGCCGCCAACATGCCCGCCGCCGCCCAGCTGGCCGACCGGCCAACCGTATCGCGTTCAAACAGATCCACCGAGCATCCCGCCGCCGCAAGACGCCAGCCAATCCCCATACCGCACAAGCCGCCACCGATAATGGCGACGCTCGGTTTCGCCCCAGATTTTGGTAACTTTGACGGATGAGTTGGCATTTGGCGCTCCCTTCGCTGGCATTATCCAGTGCAGGTTCAGTGGGTATGATCTCAGCCGGACCTTCCGGCACCCCAGTCAATAATGAGTGTAGGGAACGAGACGAAAAATGCAATTGCGCAAATACGCACATCCCGTAAATACGGAAACTGTATTTTATGAGGCTTGCTTATATAAAGCTTGCTTATTATAAGCCTTGCATGAAAAAAGAAGACCTCGATAAAAACGTTTCTTTCATCCTGAGCGACGTCTCGCGCTTGTTGCGAAAACGCTTTGACCAGCGCGCGGCGAAACAGGGCCTGACCCGTGCACAGTGGCGCGTACTGGCGCATATCGGCTTGCGTGAGGGCATCAACCAAAGCGCGCTGGCGGAGATTCTGGAAGTCGAGAACATCACCCTCGGCCGCCATATCGACCGTTTGCAAGATGCCGGCTGGGTGGAGCGCCGCAGCGATCCCAACGACCGTCGGGCCTGGCGGTTGTTCATTATGGAAAAGGCCCATCCGACGATGCGGCAGATGCAGAAAATTTCCATCGAAACGCGCGCCGAAGCCCTGAACGGATTTTCCGCCGAGGATGAAGATGTGCTGCTGCGCGCCCTGCTGCGCGTGAAATCGAACCTGCTGGATCAGGATCCCAACAAAGGAGAAGCCGACAAAACGGCTTCCAAATAACATATGCGCTTTTTCGCCCGATTCCTGAGACGCGTACTGTTGTTGCTGGTCGGCCCTGTCGTCATCGCCGTGGTCGGCGGCTATCTGTACATGAACGGCGGGCGAATTGTGTCCACCGAAAACGCCAATATAAAATCCGACAAGATCGCCATCAGCGCCGATGTCTCCGGCCGCGTCACCAGAGTCGTGATCAACGACAATCAATTCATCGCCTGCAAACAATTGTTGTTCACGATTGACGAAGAACCCTTCCGAATCACTCGCGACAAGGCCGCCGCCAATCTGGCGAAAGTGTCCGCCGATATTGAGGCGTTACGCGCCGATTATGGACGAAAACTGGCGGAAATGAAGCTGGCGCAGGAAGACGCAACCTATTTTGAGCGCGACCACAAACGGCGCGGCCAATTGCACGCGAAGGGGCATCTGCCTGCCTCCAAGCTGGACGCCTCCCGTCGTGACCGCGCAACCTCCCGACAAAAAATCGCCGTTATCAAACAGGAGCTCGCCCATGTCCGCGCCAATCTTGGCGGGCGACCGGACATTCCCGTGGAGGAGCACCCGCGCTATCGCGAGGCGCTGGCGGTCCTGCAGGAAGCGGAACTGGATCTTCGGCGCACAAAAATTCACGCGCCCACAGCCGGCGTCATCACCAATATCGGGCTTCAGCGCGGTGAATATGTCGAAGCGGGGAAGCCGATCTTCAGTATTGTCGCCACCGATGGCGTGTGGATTCAAGCCAACCTCAAGGAAACAGACCTCGCCCATATCCGATCCGGGCAACAGGCCACGGTAAATGTAGACGCCTATCCGGACCATCAATGGACGGCGATCGTGTCCAGCATCAGTCCGGCGACCGGCGCGGAATTCGCCTTGCTGCCCCCGCAAAACACCAGCGGCAACTGGGTCAAGGTGGTGCAACGCATTCCCATTCGGTTGGAGGTCGTTCAAACCACCACGGACCCGCCCCTGCGCGCAGGGATGAGCGTGGTCGTTGAGATCGATACGTTGCACGAACGCAAAACACCCGCCTTCATCACATCGCTGACAGCGCTGCTGTTTGGCTCCGACGATGAATAGTCAGCTTTAAATGACGGATAAAACGGTGGTTAAAAACCGCGGTCTGCTGACCTTCGCCGTTGCGCTCGGCGCCGTCATGCAAGTGCTCGACACCTCCATGATCAGCGTCGCCCTGCCTCATTTAATGGGTAGCCTGTCCGCAACGCAGGATCAGGTCTCGTGGGTTCTCACATTTTATGTCATCGCGGTCGCCATCACGACGCCCGCCAGTGGATTCCTGGCGCTGCGCATCGGACAAAAGCGGTTTTTTCTGATCTGCGTCGTCGGCTTTACCGTCACGTCGGTTTTTTGCGGCCTCTCGGAATCGCTTGGCGAAATTGTCGCCTTTCGCACCTTGCAGGGCGTCTTCGCCGCGCCATTAGGGCCCATGTCTCAGGCGATACTGCTCAATAATTACAGCGCTGAAGAGCGCGGAACCGCGATGGGGTGGTGGACAATCGGGATGATGTTCGGCCCCATCTTCGGACCGACGCTGGGCGGCGCGATTACAGAATACTTCAGCTGGTCCTGGGTATTTTTTGTGAATGTTCCCATCGCTATTGCGACCATTACGATGGTTATTCTGTTTGTTCCGGAATCCAAGGAGCGCGCGCGAAGACAATTTGATATATTCGGGTTCGTCGTATTGGGGATCGCTCTCGCATCCCTGCAATTCATGCTCGACCGGGGCGAGCGGGCGGACTGGTTCTCGTCGCTGGAAATCATGATCCTGGCGGGACTCTCGGCGGCCGCCTTTTACGTCTTCGCCGTTCACAGCCTGACGGCGCGTAACCCGTTCATCAATCCAGCCATTTTCAAGAGTCGAAATTTTTCGCTCGGCCTCGTGCTGATGTTTTTGCTGGGTGTCATCATGCTGGCGGTTCTGGCGCTATTACCGCCCTATTTGCAGAATTTGAGCGGCTATCCCGTACTCGCCATCGGACTGGTTCTGGCGCCGCGCGGCGTCGGCACCCTCATCGCGTCCTATATCGCGGGAAGGCTCCTCAAATATATCGAGCCGCGCCCCATAATCGCGCTCGGCATGGCGTTGGGCGCCCTGTCGACGTGGCAATTCGCGCAAATCACCCCCGATGTCAGCGCCTCGCAAATTATCTTCATCAGCACAATTCAGGGAATCGGCATGGGATTTTTCTTCGTGCCGCTCAGTATTGTGACCTTTTCCGACCTCAAGGCGGCGCAACTGCCAACCGGAACGGCGCTGTTTGCACTCTCCCGAAATCTCGGCAGCAGCATCGGCGTCGCCGTCGTCGTCGGCGCCTTGATCCGGAACACACAACGAAATTACGCAGATCTGACGCCGATCGTTTCACCCTTCAACGAAATCTACCGACACGTCCCTCTCCCTTCCATGTGGGACATAGAGACCAGAAGCGGGTTGGCGGCCATCGGCCATGAAATTGGCCAGCAGGCAAGCGCGTCGGCCTACATAACAGATTTCCTGTTGCTGACCATCGCATCAGTGGTCTGCATCCCGTTGGTCTTCCTCTGCCGAAACCCCCGAGCGAAAAAGACAGTGGAAACTCGTTGACCTCCACCCTACAATTAAAACCTTAATCGCTTGAATTGATCACCGGAAACTTTGATGGGCATCTTCGTCGTATTAACCGGCCCCCGGGCGGACGCACAGGCGAAAAAATTAGACAAAACGTTTTCGATCGCGGGCTTCAAATCCTTTAAGGACATTTCCCACGACAATTACAGGCTCCTTCTTTACGGAAAACTAAATCAGTCTCCGGTAAATTTTCAGGCATTTGAGAACGGAGACTTCATTACGCATACGGGAACATTTCTTTACAAGGGCGACATCGGAACCAGCGCCCTCTCGAATTATTACAACGCCTTTGATCCCAACCGCGTTAGCTGGGACGACACCAATGGTCATTTCGGCTTAATTCTTTCAAAAGCCAACACGCTACATCTGACAAACGACGCAATTGACGCCTACGCCGTCTATCGTAATCAAGACGGTACGGTTTATTCAAACTCGTTTCTTGCTGTCCTGGAGTGCGTGGACAAGCCGCGTATTGATACTCAGGGGTGTTATGAATACGCATGGAGCGAGTCTGTATTTGGTGGGAAAACATTCGTCAAAAATATTGAACGCGTTCCGCCCAATACCCTCATTTCCATAAGCCGTAAAATTGAAGAAATTCCACAACCAGCGCCTATTCATGTTTCCAGCACCACCGACGACATTTCCTTTGAAGACGCCGTAACAGAGCATTCCCAGCGATTGCAGGCGCTTTTTTCGAAATACGCCACAAACTTTAAGGGTCGGCTTCGCACGGCCTTATCTGGCGGTTATGATTCCCGATTAATCCTTGGACACTTGCTGGATGCAGGCGTGACCCCGGATTTATTTGTTTTTGGTCGGGACGACGACCCCGATGTACGCGTCGCCCTGACTATTGCAAAAGGCGAAAATATACCGATCGAGCATATCGACAAAGGCGGCACCCCTCCGCCGCCGCCTGAAGAATTTGCGGAGACAGTAGAACGTAACTTTATCGCCTTCGATGGTTGGAAATTTTCCGGTATTTTTGATCACGGCGCTGATTTGTCGGACCGACTTTTTCGCAGTCAATCAAACACCGTAATGATGAACGGGTCAGTCGGAGAGATATACCGAAATTTCTATTACCTGCCAGACAAGACCCACACGGACCGGGATATCGCCCAAGCGTTCTATGCCCGATATTCGCCCGCAGCCTGTACCTCAAAATTTTTAGTCCGCGACTTTGAGGACGGCCTAATGGAGGCCATGCGGTCCAGCTTACAAGTAGCATCCGGAGAGTTTAGTCGAAGCCAGGTAGAAGCTCTCTACCCGCTTTTTCGGGGACGCTACTGGTCGTCTCGAGATATTTCCATCAATCAACGTTTCGGCTGGATGCTCTTTCCATTTCTGGAACCCGATATCGTTCAGGACACCCCCAATATACCGCTTCGATACAAAAATTCAGGTCGCTTCGAAGCCGCGTTGATCCACAAAATTCACCCGCGTCTAGCCGCCTATCCCAGCGTCTACGGCCATGGGTTTCATGAACCACCATCGCTCGGCCACCGGTTCTCGGACCTGACATCTTCGCATCGGCCAATGTGGCTACGAAAAAACATGTACCGCTTAAAAACACGCCACCCGGAGCCGCGGCCCATATATCTGACAGATGCATATCTAAAAAATATTTTTGATGTGAAATTCCCAATAATGAAAGATTACTTCCACATTAATAAAATATTCAGCTCTGAAGTATTTAATAGAATCTCAACAATGGAATATATATTTCAAAAATATAATATTAATTAAAGTAATCACTAAATTTATACTTGTATATTTCCTCAAACCTTTTCATCACGAGTATTCCACTGCAACCGGTAAGCCTGTACGATAGAATCCGATAAACTGAGGGAGAGATTTCGTGAGTGATGGTTTTAGCACTGCTGGCGGTGGTATTGGTCAGTCGGT
>JAESSL010000152.1 GCA_016764135.1 Alphaproteobacteria bacterium | reverse complement strand
GCGGGGTTTGCCGTTATCGCTGCGCGCACGGATCCGGACAAGCCGAAGCACGAGGGGATTACGCTGTTTTTAGTGGAGAATCCCGGCCAGCAACCGGAGATCGAATACCACCGGATCGAGACCTTGGGTCTGGCCATGATCCCGACCTATTCAATCGCCTTTAATGATTTACGGGTTCCGGCCGACGCGATCATTGGCGGTCGCGGCAATGGCTGGAAGTGTCTGCTGGGTGGCCTTGATAATGAACGGTTCTATCACGGCGCCATTGGTGTTGGCGCCGCCCAGGGCATCATCGATCTGGTGATTGAGTACGTGAACCAGCGCATTGCCTTTGGCAAGCCGTTGGGTCGTTTACAGGTTGTGCGCCACAAGATTGTTGACATGCAGATGGCCGTAGACAGTGCTCGGCTACTGACCTATCGGGCGGCCTGGAAACTTGAACACGAAGGCAGTTGCCACAAGGAGGCGTCGATGGCCAAGGTCGCCGGCGCTGAGGCCTATATGAAGGTCTCACACCAAGGCCTGCAGCTTTTAGGCGGTTTTGGTTACAGTGTGGAAAGTGGCCTGCCCATGCATTTCGCCGATGCAAAAATGTTCGAGATTGGTGGCGGCGCCATGGAAATCCAACGCAACATCATTGCCAAAGAAATGGGTCTGTAAATCGGGCTAGAAAGCATCGGTGAGAAAAACACTGGTGATATTGGTTGCTCAACTGCAAACAATCCGCTTCAGCAGAACCCCGCAACTTATTAAGCGCCGCGTCAGGAAGCCCACTGCCGTTTGGAAACAACCGAGCCCAACGGATCAGGCTTCGCAGGGATGAACTCAACGCCTGCGGTTTCGAGGGCGCCCCCGGCGTTCTCGTCCTGTTGGTTGGGGTGCGGATGATCGGAATTTCGAAAAACACCGACATACCGGACCTTGCGAAGACCCTTAGCGCTCAGGACGACGCGTTTTGCGAATGGCCAAATTGGGCCGGTTGCCTGAGATAAACCGATTGCATGGAGCATCTGCGCTGTCTCCGGATGATAGACAAGGCATATGACGCGGCGGCGGAACTGAAAGTCTCACTGCACTCGTTGCAGTCGGAAGATTTAACAGACGCCATGATGCAACTGGCTATCGTTCATTCGAAAATAGATTGTATACGGTCTCTTGCGGTCGTCGAAGGGTTTTAACCCTGCTGGGTCAAGATGGGCGAATATGTCAGCGTCCAAAACCCGGTATATCGAGCGCAGTTTCAGCTTGAGAAAGCTTTGGGCACGTAGGCCGGGCCATTGAAGGCGATCATTCAAGACGAGATTTTGCCAACGCTGATGAAGATGGTGATGGACATCGCGAAAGTTGACGATGCGGCGCGGGCCAAGGCTGCAGAAGTTATTTCGACATTGTGCAGCGGTTTACGCCGCATGCAACCACGACATTCGCGCCTGGAGGGCTAGCGCGTGGAGCTCGCGGGGACGTTGCCTTGCTCGGGCCAGAGCGCAGATTGAGGATGGAACTGCGACCAGGCAAACCAGAACGCCTGATGGCTTCCAAGATCTGCACCATCTGCACCTACAGCTTTTATGCCGCCAGCATCAAGCTTCAAACGAATGTTTTCATAAGCAATCTCATCGCCGTTTTTTAATGCAACAAATGCCTTACTACGCTGAAACGCCACCGGCTGGCCGGACTCTGTGACAATGCCAATGATGTCCTCATGTACGGGCAAACGTGGATCGACGTCGCCGACTGGAAATATCGGACCATTGGCGTCCCGGTTATTGCGAAAGTCAAAATCGCGACCAAGCGATAACGATTCGACCAACACCGTTGTTTCTGGATGCGCTTTCTTCCACGCGCCCCATTGCGTTGTAATCACACTGGCCTGCTTCAATTGCAGCTTTTTCTCCGCAAGCGGCCCTGTCACCGCCTTACCAAGAAACGTATCAAACACCGAAAAGGTTGGTCGGCCCCCATTGAGTGGTCCAGTTTGAATGTTAGTGCATGACCGGCCTTTTCGCCATCGTAACGATGGCTTCCGGGGCTGGCGGTCGGTAGCCCAAGGCGCTGTGCGGTCTCTTCGTGTTGTAATGGCGTCTCCATTTTTCGATGATGATTTGTGCTTCTTGCAGCGTGTAGAAGATTTCACCGTTTAGCAGTTCATCCCTGAAACGGGCGTTGAAACTTTCACAATATCCGTTCTCCCATGGGGAGCCCGGTTCGATGTAGGCCGTCTTTGCCCCGACGGCGTTTATCCAGTTCCGAACGACCTCGGCTACAAACTCAGGGCCATTGTCCGACCTGATGAAGGCGGGAACCCCGCGCAAGGTGAACAAATCCGTCAGAACGTCCATGACGTCTGTCGAATTAAGCTTGCGCTTCACCCGGATCGCCAGGCATTCACGGCTATACTCATCGAGAATATTCAATGTCCTGAAGACCTTTCCATCATCCGTTCTGTGATGGACAAAATCATAGGACCAGACATGGTCGCGATATTCAGGCCGCAACCGTATGCACGATCCGTCATTCAACCACAGCCGTCCCTTTTTTGGCTGTTTCATGGGTACTTTCAGCCCCTCACGTCGCCACAAGCGCTCAACGCGCTTGTCATTGACCAGCCAGCCGGCGTCTCGAAGCAAAGCCCCGATCCGGCGATACCCGTACCGGCCATATTGCCGCGCAAGCTCGATCATATCTGCCAACAAGCGACTTTCGTCCAATCGGCCCCGTGGTGGCCGCCGCTGTGTGGATCGATACTGGCCAAGCACGCGGCAGATCCGACGTTCGGATACAGCCAGCTCGCCACGGATATGATCAATACAAACACGACGACGCGCGGGGCTTAGAAGTTTCCCCTTGCAGCTTCCTTCAAAATCAACTTCTCAAGGGTCAGGTCCGAAACGGCCCGGCGAAGATGGTCATTCTCTTTCTGCAACCGCTTGAGTTCCTTCACTTGGTCCTTTCCCATGCCGCCGTATTGTTTGCGCCAGCGGTAGTACGTTTGCTCCGAAACGGCAATCGATCTGATCGCATCAAGCCGCGCCTTTCCCTGACCGACAAGAACTTCAACCTGCCGTAGCTTGGTTACAATTTCCTCCGGTTTGTGCTGTTTGTTCGCCATCTTTAATCCTCCCTTTTCTAACTATACGGGTGGACCACT
>JAESSL010000151.1 GCA_016764135.1 Alphaproteobacteria bacterium | reverse complement strand
TCGTGCGGCCTTTCACCAATCCGCCCCTCTCCGCCGTCCGTCGTTCCGACAGCCCGTTCCAGATCGTCCACCCAACCGCAAAGGCGCAAAATCCGAAATTAATCGCCTTTTGCGATTGGATGTTGGACGAAGCCGCCGCTGCCGGGGTAAAAGAGATACAACAACATTCACAATGAGGGTTTACCGATGCCGTCCTTCGACATTGTCTCCCGAACCGATATACCCGAGGTCGATAACGCCATTCAGGGCGCGATGCGGGAAATTTCCACCCGCTACGATTTCAAGGGCAGCGCCTGCAAAATCGAACGCAATGAAGAGGCGATCGTTCTGCACGCCGACGATGATTTAAAGTTGCGTCAGGTCCAGGACTTGCTGCGCACCTATATGGTGCGGCGTAAAGTCGACCCCGCCGCGCTGGATTTTGGCGAACCCGAAAAAGCCAGCGGCAATGCGCTTCGCCAGACCGTGACCATCAAACAAGGCGTCGAGCGAGAGCTGGCTTCAAAAATCGTAAAAGCGCTGAAAGGCGCCAAGCTCAAAACCCAGGTCGCCATTCAGGGCGATGAATTACGCGTCACAGGTAAAAAACGCGACGATTTGCAGACGGCCATTCAGTTCGTCAAAGAAATGAACATTGAACAACCGCTGCAATATCTGAATTTTCGCGATTAAGGTTCAGGCTTTCGGATTAGTCGCCGCGCGCTTCAATCCGAACCAGCCCAAGGGCGGGATCGACAAAAACAGTATCGCCGCTCCGAAGCGCCTGTGTTACGTCAACATCAAAACGGTCGATAAAAGGCAGATCCGCGAACGCGGCGCCCTGCGCCATAACCGGATTGGCGTTGTTCAACAACAGGGCCAACGGCGCTTTACCCGCCAACACCATGTCACGCAGCATCCACGCCGAGGCGACCCCGCCCTTGGCCGCATTCAGCACCAGAATTTTTCCGACGTAGGATTCGCCATATAATTTATGCGCGCGCCGGGACACAACGCCGCGATCCCGGTCGAGATCATAGCGCGCGCTAAAGTCATCCGACGCAGCCAAAACGACCCCGCGGACCGACGGCCCAATGCCCACATGACCACGCAAAACAATATCGCTGGTGGAGGCGCTCATGGCAGGACCTTTCCCGCAATTGCGGATTTAACGCATTGTTCAATCGATGCCGGTCGAGGACGATAGCCATATCCAGCGCAGATATTGGCGACCTTGACCGAATGGGTCATCAGACGATCCCAATTGTGATGTTCGCGAATTTCCTTGGCGTAGGTCGCAAAAAAATCATGGCCGTGCACAATCCGCCCACCCGCTTTTTCAATCCGTTGCTTTACGCCAATGCGCTCTGCGGCTTCCTTGATTTCAAGCGGCGCGTAAGCCAGCAAGGTTGTGTCTGGATGAACATGGCGCCCGTCCAGTAGGTCGGCGATTTCGATGAGTTCCGTCATCGAAAGTTGGGGCGTCGACAAGGCCACCACATCCAGTTTTTCACCGGCGCCGCCCCAGGACTCCAGAAACGTTTCAACGGCCTCACGCGTTATGAGCTCTGGCGAGGGCGCTTTTCCCCCAAACGCGGCGTCCCAATCGGGCGCTTCCGGCGTTACGCCGATGACATGAAACATCGCAATCGAGCCATAGCTCGCGAGGTTCAACGCCATATGGTTCAGCGATAAAACCGGCGGCGTGGCGCTCGAACAATCAATGGCCGGCACCGACCAATAAGAATTCAGCCTCCGCCCGATGATCGCGCCCACCGCACCCCATTCGACGACGCTTTCCGGTGTAAACGCCAATTGATAGGCATGCGTCGCGCGGCGGTTTTCGGACAGGTGAAACCCATAACGAGGAACGCGCCCAGTAAAAAACGCCGCCAGACTGGACGGGCCCGCTTCAAAATTACACCGCGCCCCGACCAGCCCGTTCATATAAATGACAGACGGCGTACCGGAATATCCGCAAGCCTCGCCAAAAACCGGAGCGGTCACGGAATGATCGTTGATATAGGCGTGCGCAGTAGAAACGCCGAGCCGGCCGAGCGCTTCAGCCGCCTCTGCACTTTGGGTCGCCAAATCGCGCCCCGGCAACAAAAAGCGGAAGGTTTCGTCATCGAACCCGCGAAAGTCTGCCGCCGCAAACGCGCGCGGCCGACGAGATTCCGGGGGTAAATCGCCCAGTTCCCGTATAAAGGAGACGCCAGAATCCCCCATGGTTTCGCGATCCGTACTGATGTGAATCAAACGAACGGGAACAAAATCTTCAGCGTCAAAAAAGGCGCCCACTCGCTGCTGGTATTCAAGACCCCAACGCGCAGCTTCGCCATGGGCGCCATCCAACATCGCTTTTTCAAGCGCATCAAGTTTCAAACCCACCGCCTCATTTTAATCTCAAAATCACAGCCGACTTAATCATCTTCAGAAAACCGTTCCACAATGCGATGCGCCGATGCATGAACGCCATGGGTTTTTAAATCAACGCTCCCCGTCGCGCGAAAACCGTGTTTTACATTTGGTGGGAACACCATAGTCGCGCCGGGTCCAATGGCGATGAGCTTGGCTTCGCCTTCGATCCATGCCTCCCCTTCTCCTTCGAGCACAGTGACAACTTCCATATAGGGATGCGAATGCGTGCCCGTGGTATATCCGGGCGGCGAGACCTGCACACCGACCCGCACCGGCGTCGATCCCGCATCGTCGCCGACAAGGGTTTGATAGGTCGCCCCGCCAGCGAATTTCTGTTTGGCCACGTCGCTCAATTGAATGATGGGCATAAGTCTCTCCTCTAATAAAGGCGCGAGCTTGTTCAAAGGCTCCGAAACCACACTCTCGCATGATTGAATTTTCTGCAATGGCTGTCTAGAGTTTCTAGATGACGCGAATATTACATTTCACGGATGCGCATTTACGCTGGAACCAGCCGGGCTCGGCCGATAATCCGGCTCGCCTTTCTCGTGAGATGCCATCAATCCTGGCGCGACTCGCGGATCAGATTCCGAAACTTCGCCCTGACGCCATCGTGATGACCGGCGACCTTCTCGATGTACCCAACGACGTATTGGTCGGCGCCCCCGATGACGGGCGAGCCATGGACGCGTGGCGATGCGAGATCGACGCCGACTTCCAGATTTTCAAGGACTGGTTTGAACGAACCGGCGTGCCTTGGTTGGCTGTTCCCGGCAATCACGACGATGAAGACGCCTTTCGGCGCGTCTTTGGCGAACCACCGATTTATACTGATATTGCCGGGTTGCGATTTTTCACCTATTGGGATGAACTCGGGCCCGATCGCCAACCGCATCGGAGCGGCGCGCGACAGAGCTTGTTCGAAGCAGCATTGACCGCACCTGAGCACGACTTGCCGCAAGTTCATTTACAACATTATATGATCGATCCACCGACCCGCGCGCGCGGTTGGAATTATGAGTATCGAAACGCCGCACAGATGAAACGCGAGTTGGACCGATCCGGTCGGGTGCGCGCCATATTGTCCGGCCATTATCATCCAGGCAGTTTGGCCCATGGAGAAGATGGCTTGATCCACTCGCTACCTCCCGCATTCAGTGAATCGCCACACTTTTTTCGCCTTTACGATGTTGGCTCGACTGGCGAAATTAAAATCCAGGAATTGGCGGTAGTATGATGACAGCGGTATTCTCTTAACGCTTCTTTAGGTGAGTTTGGCTATGTCTAGCTGCGTTACCCTCTTCACCACGCATGCGACGCCTGAAAATTGCCAACTTCTGAC
>JAESSL010000150.1 GCA_016764135.1 Alphaproteobacteria bacterium | reverse complement strand
GCCAGCGCACAATCTGACCATACTTGTTGGCTTCACGCGGGTTAGGCCCGCCAACCGGCGTCGCGTCGCCGCCGGCGTTCGGTTTACGGCCGCGGTTTTTATTGTGCGTCAGCGAACAGTAAACTTCCGCGCGATGCGGATGCGCCGCCACCCATTCCGGTCGGTCCATCGTCGTCGCCCCCACGGCGGAGGCCGCCTGTCGGGTGTGAATGCAAATCTCCGCCTGCGATGGCATCCCGGTCGACTCAGGAGTCAGCTCGACCCAGGAGCCCCCTCCGTTATCTTGAAATTTCGCGGCAAAAAGTTGCCCGGATGCGAGTAAATCATCGTTATCGCCGCCTTCTACATATCGACCCGCGCTGATGAATTTATACAAAAACTCGCCGCGCTCATCATCGCCCATATAGACAATGACATGCCCATCAGCCGCCAGAACCACCTCGGCGTTTTCATGCTTCAACCGGCCCAGCGCCGTGCGCTTTTTGGGCGTTGAATTCGGATCCAGAGGATCAATTTCGACGATATACCCCGCCCGGTTGGGCTCATGCGGATGTTTGGAAACGTCGAAGCGGTCGTCCGCCCCGGCCCAGCCATAGCCGCGATCCTTTTTGCCGACGCCATAGCGTTTCAAGTCATCGCCACGATCAAAACCGGCGTCGCTGCTGGAAAAATACCCATTGAAGTTTTCCTCGCAGGTCAGATAAGTCCCCCAGGGCGTCCGCCCGGCGCCGCAATTGCTCCAGGTGCCCCGCGCCATGACGCCTTGCGGATCCGCCGCCGTTTTCATCCAGCGATGACCGCGCGCAGGACCGGTGATCGCCATCGGCGTATTCGGCGTAATGCGCCGGTTGTAAGGTGAATCCTTAACGATTTCCCAATTTTGACCACGTTGCGCAATTTCACAAACGCTCACCCCATGCAGAGCCTGACATTTGCGAATATCGTCGGTGGTTTCTGGCTTTCCCGACCACCGGTTGTCAAAGGCGACGTCCAGATTCACATATTCATGGTTCACCGCCAAAATTGTCCGGCCTTGATGTGTAAACAGCTCCATCCCGTCATTGTTGTCGCCAAACGCGCGTTCGGAACTCAATCCATCACCTCGATGCACAGGATTGAAGGGAGTATTTTGAGACCAAAGTGGGTCGCCCCAGCGGGCCAGCACCCGCCAGCGATAGCCAGGCGGCAAGGTGATCGTGTCCCGCGCGTTTGCAGCGACCGGCGTAAATGCGAAACGCCCGACCTCCGCAGCAATCGCAGGGTCATTGCGCCCGCCTGTCAAAAACGCCGCAGCGCCAAACGCGACCGTTGCCCCCAGGAAGCGACGCCGCGACGTCGCCCGTTCCGCCAAAAGCGCAAAATCGGTTTCGCCGTCCCTATTAAAACGCTCTTTCCGGCTTCTCGAAGTCATTGGCGTTTCCGTCCTTCCTCTGATCTGAAAATTTGTCCAGACAGTTTTTAATTAATTGGTGTTGCAAAATGATGACGCGACATCGCTTAATATGGGCTCGGTAAAATAGCGGATCAGGAGAGTATTGTGGCGGAAACAGTGGTCGCGGACGAGCAGGAATTCAAACATCTCACCGTAACGCCCCTTGCGGGCGCACTGGGCGCTGAAATCGGGGGCGTCGATATCGCCGCTGGCGTGGATGAAGAGACCCTTGCGGAAATTCACCGCGCCTGGCTTTCCCATCACGTCATTTATTTTCGCGACCAGAACATGACGCCCGAACAACACATCGAATTCGCCAAACGGTTCGGGGATATTCACCCGCACCTGTTCAATAAGGCGCTGGACGGGTATCCGGAAATTATCGAAATGCTGAAAACGCCGGCGGAATCCATCAACAACGGAGATGTCTGGCATTCGGACCAGATGTATACGCCCAAGCCCGCCAAAGGCACCATGCTATATGGCCGCGAAATCCCGCCCTATGGCGGCGATACTATTTTCGTCAATCTCTATCTGGCCTATGATTCCCTGTCGGACGGGTTGAAAAAAACGCTGGCGGGATTGAAAGGCGTGAATGACGGCGACACCAAAAACAACACCTCCGGCATGTCCCGGATGGAACGCGTAACTTCAGGCGTCGCACCGCTTGCGCAGATTAACCCGGGCAACGCGCAAACCGTGTCTGTGCACCCTCTGGTGCGGACGCATCCGGAAACCGGACGCAAGGCGCTCTATCTTGGCTACCATACCGACCAGATTGAAGGATGGAGCAATGAAGAGAGCAAGCCGCTGCTGGATTATCTGAAAGTGCATGCGCGGCGACCGGAGTTCACCTGCCGGGTCAATTGGTCAAAAGACATGCTGACCTTTTGGGACAACCGGTGCACCCAGCATTTCGCCGTTAATGATTACACCGGCTTTCAACGCCGCATCCACAAAATCATGATTCAAGGCGACACACCGTTTTAGGCGCTCTGTCGCCAACTTATGGGGCTTGGCCCGCTTTACAAAACCCGGCGGCGGCGTAAACTCTTCGGGCCTATCCAAGTGCGGCTAGGGTTCCGCTGGTTTTCGTCGTTTGTCGAATATCAGGTCTGGACCGAGCGCCGGTATGAGCCGTGTACGGCAGACACCTTAAAGACGAAAAAGCTAGGGGGGTTGGAGGGGCGTGCAGTTGCACGTCTTCAACCCGGACGACTTTGAGGTAAACCATGACGCTCTTCGGATTTGCGCTCATCCTGACCGCCGCGTGTTGCCACGCAACGTGGAATTTTTTCATCAAGCGCATCAATGGCGGGCCAGAACTCGTCTGGCTCTTTTCCGCTCTCTCGGCGCTGCTCTACCTGCCCGCCGCGCTCTTTGTTTTGATCGCCGAGAAACCCGTCTTCGGACTCTGGGAGACCGTCTTTATCATCGGCAGCGCGACCCTGCATCTGGGCTATTTTTTGCTGCTGCAAGCCGGGTATAGACGGGGCGATTTATCTCTCGTCTATCCCATCGCCCGCGCTACGGGCCCTTTTTTATCGACGTCCTTTGCGGTCTTGTTTCTAGGCGAGATCATGACCCCGCAGCTTGGGCTCGGCGCCATTACGATCATTATCGGCGTCGTCTTTCTGGCCGGCGGGTTCAAAAGCGGCGCGGTCAATCGAACCACCTCGATGCTGTTTGGCGCTGGCGCCGGGTTTCTGATCGGCAGCTATACCGTCTGGGACAGTTACGCCGTATCGACCTTGCTTATACCGCCGCTTCTGCTGGATTACGCCTCCAGCGTCGGCCGCACGGTTCTGTTGGCGCCGCTCGCGGTCAAACGCCGCGGCGCGGTCAGAGCCTACTGGCGCGACCATCGGATGAGCGTCATCGCCATCGCGGTATTCAACCCGCTCGCCTATATTCTGGTGCTCTACGCCATGACCTTCACGCCCGTCGTTTATGTGGCGCCCACCCGCGAGATCAGCGTTCTGCTCACCGTCCTGATGGGCAGCGTTCTCCTCGCGGAGGGCGATCTGAAACGCCGTCTCGGCTGGGCCTTGGTCATCCTGTTCGGCGTTGCAATTCTGGCCTCGGCATAAGCGTCGCGAGGTGAGACTTGCGGTCTTCCAGAAAACGCAACAGCCGCTCTGGATATCCGGTTGGCGCGGCGTCGAGAATGGACGGCCTTTTCGCCAAAACAGCGCGCCACGCCTGCACGCGATCAAAGCCCGCCATGATCCCAAAGTCACCGATCTGGTCGAAGGCGTCAAAGTAGCGGAAAATTGTCCCCCAGACGCCGTCAATCATGTGGAAGTCGTCACCGGAAAAATAGGGCCCCTCGATCTCCGCGTCGGTTTGCGCGAATAGACGCCGCAAGGCGAGCCGCTTTTCGTCAAAAATCGCCAAATCCGGCACATTGTAGAAACCACCGATGGCAGCCAGCGTCGCTGAGCCATATTCGATCCAGGCGCGATGCCGCGCTTTGGCCAGAGCGTCCGTCGGATGTAGGGAGCCGGGCGTAATCTCATCCAAATATTCAGCGATGACCTGACTTTCAAACAGAACCGCCGATTCCGTTTTCAAAATGGGGACCTTGCCCAACGGCGATAATGCCGAAAACCAATCTGGCTTGTTGGCGAGGTCGATATATACGCGTTCATGCGGAATGTTCTTTTCGGTCAGAACGATAACCGCCCGCTGAACATACGGACAAAGATGGTGACTTATCAATGTGAGGCCGGAAAAATTTTGGTCAATCATGGTGAGTTCCCTATGTAATATACATGCACTTGCATTCAATTAGACGCTGATGACTTGCAAGTCAATGCAAATGCATGTATATTACATTTATGAAAAACCCCACAGACCTCACAATCCAGACATGGGTGCGGCTGGTCCGCGCCCAACAGACCGCTTTATCCAGCGTCGAAGCCGCTCTCAAAAAAGCCGGCCATCCGCCCTTGGTCTGGTACGATGTTTTGCTGGAACTGGAGCGCGCAGGCGCGGACGGACTGCGCCCCTTTGAGCTGGAATCAGCCCTCCTGCTGCGTCAATACGGCGTATCGCGTCTGGTTGAGCGGATCGAGAAAGCGGGCTATTTGGCGCGGGAGGCCTGCGAGGATGACGCGCGCGGCCAACGCCTCATCCTCACGCCCGCAGGCCGAGATTGTCGCCGTGAAATGTGGTCGACCTACGCGCCCGCCATCGAAGCTTCAGTTGGCTCAAAACTGACGCCAGCACAGACGAAAACCCTCTCGGACCTTCTGGGCAAGCTCATGGCCTGACATTCAAACGTCGACCGGCGCCCCGCTACTCTTTCTGGTTTATACCGAAGGAAACTTCATCGAAACGTCGAAGGACACGCCGTTTTCCAGATCGGCGAAACCCAAATCGACGAAACAAAATACGGACGCCCGATACTGGTGCGGGTCTTTGATCCAGACATGGAATTTGAAGACGCGGCCAAGCTTCTGATGGCGTCGTTCAATTCGACGATCAAGGCGAATTTACCGGTCGGGCTGCCGCTGGACCTGCAGAAATACAACAAAGACAGCCTCGAAATCCGTCACGAAACGGTTCGAGGCCAAGGGTTCCTGTTATCAGGCAAGCTCGTCAGGATGGGGCGACGCCATCAAGCAAACCTTTACGCTGTTGCCTGACTTTAAAACCTAAAACGCCGCCCCGGATTATTCCTGCCTAAATACTGACAATCGCGCGAAGGTCGCCGACGCCGTCGGGTAAATGCGCGGCGTTCCAGGTGACCCCGCCATCTTCGGTGCCGAAAACCTGTCCCAGACGCGCGGCGCAATACACCTTGTCCGGATCGCCATCATTCACCGTGACCTTCATCAAGGTGCTCTCGATGGTGATGTCATGGTCTATCCGATTCCAGCTTTTGCCAAGGTCGTTGGTGCGATACAGAGATCCCGCCTGCCCCCGCGCGGAGTCGCTCAACGCCGCATAAAACACGTTGGGATCATGCGGGCTGGGCAGAATGTCCCGGCTATAGGTCAACTCGGAATAGTGTTCGATGCCGTATTCACGCCAGGACGCGCCCTTGTCCTCGCTGATGAACAGCCCCAGGCGGTTGGCGATCCAGATGACGCCCGGTTGCGCCGAACTGATGGAGAGCGCATGCAAATCCAGCATGCCTTCAGCGTCGTTGTCACTGAGGATATGGTTGGCCAGATGCGGCTTCTTGGATAATTCGACAAACGCCTCGCTCATATCTTCCCAGGTCGCGCCGCCATCGAGGCTGCGAATAAAGCCACCCACCTCCAGCGCCCCATAGACTTCTTCCGGGTTGCTCGGGTCAATCGCCATGCGCAACACCCGCACCGGGAAACAGCCGGGAATGGCGCTGGCGGGCTGGATTGTAGCCAACCGCGACCATGAGGCGCCGCCATCGGTCGTCTTGAAAATCACCGTGTGGTCCATACCGACATAAATCGTGTTCGCATCGGTCGGATGCAGTGAGATGGAATAGATCGACCGATCGTCGACAGGCACGCCCATATCCGTCCAGCTATCGCCGCCATCGGTGGATTTGAACAGGCCAAGCTGGCTTCCCGCATAGAGTTCGGAAGGGTTGCCCGGACGGCCCTCAATCACATTCACCTGCATATTATCGGGCAACCCGTTGGTCAAACGGAGCCATTCGGACGAACCCGACGCCAATCTGTATACGCCGCATGTCGCGTCGCCTTCACCCGGCGCCGCTGCGCCCACGAATAATGTACTTTTCATGTGATTCTCCCGGAAAAAAACAGACAAACAGAAATAAGGTTTGGTTAATTTTACGCCTTTCGCTGGTAAACACCAATCGTATCGCCATTTTTGATTTCATTCTTCACCCGCACCCTCCGCCAGACGGCGCATTGCATCCAGGGTAAACGGCATTGGATTTCTGCCTCTGTTTAGCTCAGGACCAACCCCGCACGCCGGGCGCGGGCGGGTCATTTGGCGGTCCGGCGAAGCATTGCGCAACCTCCATCCACGCCGTTGCGGCCTCACCGACGACGGTCAAATTCACCTCTGAAATATTGCGCCCCTGGGTGACGACACGGCAAAAATCTTCGGCTAGGCCTTCCACCTTGTTGTTCTCGTTGGGTTCGTTCCAGTCCCAGATCGCCCCGGACGGCGCCGTCAACCGGACATAGGGAACATCGGCGGGCGGCGTCAGGCCGCGATTGACGAAGGTCCAGCCGAAGGTCCGCACGCCCAGCACCGCAATGTTTTTCAACCGGTCCGTCGCCTCGCGCGGGCGGCGCAGCAGATCGTATATTTCCTGCCCGTGCGCCCATGTCTCCATCTGGCGCGCCGTAGCGGCGGACCGCACGCTCATATCCGGTCCCGACCATTTTACCCGGTGGCGCGGATCAGCCTCGGCGAAAGCGTCGCACATGGACAGGAAGCTTGGCCGCCATTGCGCCAACAAGTCCGGACCGGTCTTCAATTCAGGGCCTAACCCAACCATGGAGTCGCTGGCGCTCATCCCCTTGGCCCGCGCCGCAGTCCGGGCGTCGCGGATTTTCAGATATTTCTCAGGGTCCGTCGTGGTCAGCATCACCATCCAGTCGCCCAGATGCAG
>JAESSL010000149.1 GCA_016764135.1 Alphaproteobacteria bacterium | reverse complement strand
GGGTGGCATTGAGCTGCCGAAGCAGGACTGGTCCTTTCATGGCATTTTTGGAACCTATGATCGCGGAGAAGCGCAACGCGGTCTCCAAGTCTACAAGGAAGTCTGTGCGGGCTGTCATGGCTTGTCGTTTCTCTATTACCGGAACTTGACCCAGCTCGGTTACACCGAGGATCAGGTCAAGGCGTTCGCCTCCGAATACGAGGTTCAGGACGGTCCGGATAATGAAGGGGAAATGTACATGCGGGCGGCGAAACCGTCAGACCGGTTTGTACGACCTTTCCCCAATGATAACGCCGCGCGTGCGGGCAATAACGGCGCTTTACCGCCGGATTTGTCGCTTATCGTGGAAGCTCGGGTCGGCGGACCAGACTATCTCTATAATTTGATGGTCGGCTATGTTGACGCGCCTGCTGGCGTGTCGGTGTCGGAAGGTATGAGCTACAACGCCTATTTTGCAGGTCATCAGATCGCGATGCCGGCGCCTTTGTCTGACGAGGCGGTAGAATATACCGATGGCACCAAGGCGACCGTTGCGCAAATGGCGCGGGACGTGACCACCTTTCTGACATGGGCTTCGGAGCCGAACATGGAAGAACGGAAGGCGATGGGGATCAAAGTCCTCCTCTTCCTGATCGTTTTGACCGGTATGATTATCGCTGTTAAAAAGAAAATCTGGTCGGACGTTCATTGACGTCGACGAAAATGATATAATTGCGTTTCAGGGGCGCGACGGTAAATTCCGTCGCGCCCCTTTTTTATGGATGGACTGTGGCGTTAATTTTTAAGGTTACCGGAATTTCCGGTTTTTGGAATATTCGGCTTTTGGGATTTTCGCTGTGGGACTTACGCAGCGTTAATTTTCTGTTCCCATTTGTAGGCCGACGTGACGATCGTTTCGAGATCGTCATATTGGGGCGCCCAGCCTAACGTCTTGCGAATACGATCAGAGGACGCGTAGACCGCGCCAGAATCGCCGGGCCGACGGGGTCCCATGATTACAGGCATCTCGACGCCTGCTACGGCGCCAACCATATCCACGACCTGTTTAACAGAGTAGCCACGGCCGTAGCCGCAATTCATGATAGTGCTTTCGCCGCCATCGAGAAGATAGGCGAGGGCTGCGACATGAGCGTCCGCCAGATCGCTTACGTGAATGTAATCCCGCACGCCTGTACCGTCTTCCGTATCGTAATCATCGCCAAAAATGGTAATGCTGTCGCGTGTTCCGCAAGCAGCCTGACAGGCGACCTTTATTAGATGGGTCGCCTCTGGCGTCATTTGACCGCTTCGGCCCTGTGGATCCGCGCCGGCCACATTAAAATATCGTAACGCGACATAACGCAATGATGTGGCCGCGGCGACATCCCGCAGCATCCACTCCGTCATTAGTTTTGAAACGCCGTAGGGGTTGATTGGCGCCGCCGGCAAGTCTTCACTGATAGGCAACGTATCGGGATCGCCATAAACCGCCGCCGTGGACGAAAAGATCATCGCCTCGACATTGGCGGCGACGACGGATTCGATCAGGCTACGACTGGCGCAGGTATTATTCTCGTAATACTTCAGGGGGTCCGAGACAGATTCCGGGACGACAGTGGACCCGGCAAAATGAAGGACTGCGCGGCAGTTATATTTTTGCAATGTTGAGCGGACCAATTTTGAATCGCTGATATCGCCTTCTATGAAGTCGGCGCCGTCGGGAATGAGTTCCCGTTTTCCGGTCACCAGATTGTCAATAATAACCGGCTGCCAGCCTGCGTCGATTAATGCGAGCGCGGTGTGACTGCCAATATAACCGGCGCCGCCGGTAACAAGAATATGGGCCATGTGTCTCGCTTTTATATGTTGATGAAAGTGAGGGGTCGCGGGTTATTTCTGCAGCAAATTCTTATACAAGGTTCTGGCGTCCTCGATGTCGGAAAATTGTTTTCCGGTGTCCAGAATAGCTTTTATTGTTTCACGCGCCGCGTTTTGTTCGCCGGATTCAAACAGCGAAACAGCGAAGTGGTAGCCGATTTCGACGTGACCAGGCGCCTTGGAATGCGCTTCCCTGAGGATGGGCAGACTTTCCTTACTTTTGCCTGCGCGCAAAAGTAACCAGCCCAGGGTGTCTGCAATGGCGGCGGATTTAGGTTGCAGGGCATAGGCGCGTCGAGCGTAGGGAATGGCGCGGTCGTCTTTCATTTCACCATACAGCCATGCCAAATCATTGAGGATCGCGGCGTTTTTCGGGAATTTTTGGAGAAGCGCATCATTCTCCGTAATGGCGCCTTTGTAGTCTTTCATCCCGATAAGGCTAGAGGCGTATAAAAACCGAATCTCATGATCCTCAGGGTGAGACTTGAGCCAGCCTCTCAAAGTCTTCAGTCCGTCGGGAGTCATGCCCGCGCGAACCTGACTTTGATACATTCGTGTGATGGTCTTGCTGCTTGGCGCGATTTCGTGCGCCCGCTGATATTGCGTCGTCGCACCTGAAAAATTCTTTTCAGTGAAATACAAATCGCCAAGGATCGCATAGCCAGCGGCGTCTTCAGGTGCGGCGGCGACCATGGTTTTTGTCAACGCAATGGCGGCGGCGACGCCTTTATCAAGGTTCTCCACGCGGATACGGTCGCGTTTCGCCGCGACCAATTTAGGGTCCAGCGTGACCGCGCGATCCAACGCGACCTTTGCGTCTCGGTAATTCTTGATCGTTGCGAGCGAACGGCCCAAACGGTGATGAACGATTGCGGATTGTGGGGCGATTGTCGCCAATTGCCGGTAGGTTCCAGCGGCGCTTTGTTTTTGCCCGTTTGCAAATTGAGCGCGCGCCAATGCGTCCAGAGCATCTACGTTTCTAGAGGCGACCTGGGTAAAGGCCCGCGCTTCTGAAAGCGCTTGTTTTTGTTTTTTCGCCTGCAGCAGAAAATTTACGAGGCGTAGGCGCGCCTGCAAGGCTTTAGGATTGAGTTTTACGGATTTTCTGAGCCATTTCTCGGCGGCGGGGGCGTTTCTTTGGGATTGCTCGATTTGCGCGAGCCGGAGCATCGCTTGAAGATGTTTTCCGTTGATCGTCAGAATGCCTTGATAGAGTTCACGGGCTTTGTCGAAATTCCCCGCCGCTCTTTCAATTTCCCCTAAATTGAGTGTGGCTGGAAAGAAATCAGCCTGCACTTCCAGTGCTTTTTTGAAGTTTTTCTTCGCTTCTTCGGTCTGGCTGCGCGCCAAATTGATGGTGCCTTGAAAATTATACGGCATCGGACTTTCTGGCATGCGCTTCTTTAGCGTCGCGACGGCGTCGCTGGCGCGCTCGAAGTCGCGATTCCGCAAATGCGTGAGGACGAGAAAGAGATTGGCCCGTGTGGCGTCCGGGTCCTGTTCCAGAATTGCTTCGAATTCCTTGACGGCGCTTTTACTGTCGCCGGTGTTTAAATGCGTGAGCGCCAACCGGGTTCGGGCGCTTTGATTGTCCGGCGCCGCCACAAT
>JAESSL010000148.1 GCA_016764135.1 Alphaproteobacteria bacterium | reverse complement strand
GATATTGTCGAAGCGCGCCTGATCACGCCGGTGCCAATGGCGCCGTCCGCGATCGCCGGGGTCATGAACCTACGGGGTCGGATCGTCACGGTCATTAATCTCCGCAGATGCCTGGGGCTGACCGATGAGCTGGAAGAAGAGCAACTAATGGGCGTGACGGTGGAATACCGTAATGACTTGTACACGTTGCTGGTTGATTCAATTGGCGACATTCGTCATTTGCACAAGCGGGATTTTGAAAAAGCGCCGCCGACGTTGAGAGAAGGCCTGCGCAAATTGTCTACCGGGATTTATCGCATGGACCGGGATTTGCTGGTTGTGCTCGATGTCGAAAAGGTGCTCGACGCGGAACAATTGGTAAAAACGCCGCCAGTCGTTCTGAGGCCTCGAAAACTGGCGGCAGACGGTAAGCCGAAGAAATTGGCGGTGGCGTTGCAAACGAGTAACGACGATGAGGCTGAAGACGCCGGTGCGGAAGAGGTAAAGGCGCTGAGCGGACCCAAGGACAAGACCGCGCTTCCAAAACCGGAAAGTAAATCCAAGCCGACCGGTTCTCAATCGAGCAAACCGTCGCTTTCGGCGCCAGAGCCGAAGCAGGCCGCGTCCGCGTCGGACTCCTTGTTCGATCGGATCGGCGGCGATGCGGCGGTGGAAGCGGCGGTGGATATCCTGTACGGAAAATTGATGTCCGACCCCGCCATCAAACCGTTTTTCGAGGGCGTCGATCTGGACAAGCAATCCTTCATGATGCGGCTGTTCCTGACAGGCGCCTTCGGTGGCGTCAAAGCCTATAGCGGTCGATCCCTGCGCGAAGCGCATAAACCCATGGTCGACGACAAGGGGTTGAGCGGTGTCCATTTCGACAAGGTCGCTGGCCATTTAGGCGCAACGCTTCAGGAGCTTTCGGTGCCCGCTGACATGATGCAGGAAGTGATGGCGCTGGTGTCGGCGACGCGCGACGACGTTTTGAACCTGTGATCCCCGGCGATATATTGTCGCCGCCTATATTTTTATCGCAGCGTTAGCCGCCGCCGACATATTGTCAGCGGCGGTTTTGTTTTTGACCCCAGGTTTCTGACCCCGGATTTCTGCGTATTAAGGTGACTGGAAGAAGTCATTGCCCTTGTCGTCCATGACGATGAAGGCGGGGAAGTTTTCCACTTCAATTCGCCAGATCGCCTCCATGCCCAGATCTTCGAAATCAAGAACCTCGACCTTTCGGATGCAATCCTGCGCCAACCGCGCGGCGGGACCGCCGATGGAGCCCAGATAGAATCCACCATGCTTATGGCAGGCCTTGCGAACAACGTCGGATCGGTTGCCCTTGGCCAGCATGATCATGCTGCCGCCCGCCTCCTGAAACTGATCGACAAAGGAATCCATTCGCCCCGCCGTTGTGGGACCAAAGGATCCGGACGCCATGCCCTCCGGCGTTTTGGCCGGGCCTGCGTAATAGATGGGGTGGTCCTTGAAGTATTGCGGCAAAGGTTCGCCGGCGTCCAGCTTTGCGCGCAGGCGAGCATGGGCGGAATCGCGCGCAACAATGATGGTGCCCGACAGGGCCAGTCGAGTTTTGATGGGATAGCGCGTCAACGTGCCCAGTATTTCACTCATGGGCATGCCGAGGTCGATCTTGACGACGTCGCCGCCCAGATTCTCACTGACCTCATCGGGCATGAAGCGCGCCGGATTGGTTTCCAGTTGCTCCAGAAATACGCCCTCCGCAGTGATTTTGCCCAGCGCCTGCCGGTCGGCGGAGCATGAGACGCCAATGCCGATCGCCATGCTGGCGCCGTGGCGGGGCAAGCGGATGACGCGCACGTCATGGCAAAAATACTTACCGCCGAATTGCGCGCCGATGCCGATATTCTGGCTGATCTCGAAAAGTTGCGCTTCCAGCTCCAGGTCGCGATAGGCCTGACCGTGGTCGCCGCCCTTGGTTGGCAAGCCGTCCAGATAATGCGCGCTGGCGAGCTTGACCGTTTTCAGGTTCATCTCCGCCGACGTACCGCCAATGACAATCGCCAGGTGATAGGGCGGGCAGGCAGCGGTCCCCAGCGATTTCATTTTTTCTTCGAGGAACGGCAGCAACCGATCGGGCGTCAATATGGCGGGGGTTTCCTGAAACAAAAATGTCTTGTTGGCGGATCCGCCGCCCTTGGCCATGAACAGAAATTTATAGGCGTCGCCCGACTCGGCGTAAATTTCGATTTGGCCGGGAAGATTGGTGCGCGTGTTGACCTCGTCGAACATGGAGCGCGGCGAGACCTGACTATAGCGCAAATTACGCTCGGTGTAGGATTGCTCCACGCCATGCGACAACGCCGCTTCGTCGTTGCCGCCGGTCCAGACGTTCTGGCCTTTCTTGCCCATGATGATGGCGGTGCCGGTGTCCTGACACATGGGCAATTGTCCGCCTGCGGAGATATTGGCGTTTTTCAACAGGTCGTACGCGACGAATTTGTCGTTGTCGGAGGCTTCCGGATCGTCGAGAATTTTCGCCAGTTGCCCTAGATGTTCGGGCCGCAGCAGATGGTTGATGTCGCCGAAGGCTTCCTTCGCCAGAACGCTCAACGCTTCCGGATCGATCTTCAGAATGGTCTGGCCGTCAAAAGAGGCGGTCGAGACAAAATCGCTGGTGATCTTGCGATAGGGCGTCTCATCGGGGCCCAGCGGAAACATGGTGAAATGAGTGTCGTTGGGCATAATCAGCCTTCCCTTCATTGAAATCCACGCGACGTGGCGAAGGGGTTATAATATCGGGGGTCCGGAAAAAGACCAAGGCATTACGGCCCGGACAAATTTAGTGGGGATAAATTCGGGCCAAGCTAATTCGGGCTAGGTTAATTTGGCGCGGGCAAACTCAGCGCAGAGTAGACCGAAGGCGCGTCGAACGATTCGTCACGTTGCGCCATCTGGGCCGGACGCACCGCGCGCGTCGTTTGCGCTACCGGCTAATTTAGGATGCGAGCGCGTCGCGATCCAGATTGCGCATCAGTTGCGATACGGCGTAGGTCGCGTCGTTTGCGGACAGCGCCGGGTGAGAGGCGCGATAGGCGCGAATGGCCGCCAGCAGAGCCTTGTAATCCCGCTCGCCGGCGCGACGGCATTCGCAATACGCCGTGGTGACCGTGCGTAAATCGACGGTAAGGGTCTCGACTGTCGCTTTCGATACGGATTGAACGTTTTCCATGATCCATCTCCAGGAATCGGTGTGTCGAATATGCGTATGTAACCGTGCACAAACCGTGCCGACATCACTCATATGGATTAAGGTATGGGAAAAGTGGGCGATCTATCGCGGTGGTTCGCCACGTAGCCAGTTTCGGTCCGATTATTTCTTTCGGAATGTATCCAGTGCAACAACGTTGTCTATGGGTTGTGGCGTGTCGTTGGAGGCGTCCGAATCTTCGTCGGAATCCGTCGTCGCCGGGCTTTCTTCGCTTTCGGCGGCCTCGGAATTGTTCCCGATTTCTGCAATCGGCGCACCGTCGTCCGACGGGGTCAGCGCTATCAGCGCCGTATTGGCGCGCGTCGCGAGATCGGTCGACGCTTGGTCGGCGCTTTCAGTTTCGTCCGTGTCGGGTGCATCGTCGGCGTGCTGGAACTTGAACTGCAGGCCAAAATTGACCGATGGGTCGGCAAAAGCGGTCAGGGCGGCAAAAGGCACCCGGAGTGTTTCGGGCACGTCATTAAAGCTGAGCTTGATCGAGAACGCGATATCGTCGGTTATCAGATCCCAGAACTGGTGTTGCAGCACGATGGTCATCTCGTGCGGGTATCTTTCTCGCAGATGATCAGGGATCTCGACGCCGGGCTCTTCGGTCAGAAAGGTGATGTAGAGGTGATGATCGCCGGGCAGGCCCGTTTCCGCAATCTGGTCCAGCGTCGCCCGGACAACGCCCCGCAAGGCGCCTTCCACCATCAAGTCGTATCTCATGTTGTCTTGCGCCACATGTCCCTCAACGCGTTTTGACCCCAAGGTTCAAGGCCATCCCTTTATGGGCGGGGTTCAACCACGCCAAGATAAGCGGGGGGTTTCTGTTGCCCGGCACCCCCCAGGCCGCGCTTGCTTAATTAATTAAGCAGCGAGACGGGCTTCGCCCGTGAAGTTATCGTTCGCAATTAGCGAATTTGGCCCGATAACGATGGTGCCATGCCGAACGTAGACTAGATCTTTACCACGCGCGTCGATCCTATTTCGCCCCCACACTACGCCGCCGTAATCGTCTGGCGCAGAAAATTGGTGGAGGCGCCGGGTACCGCCCCCGGGTCCGCGACGCTTATTCCAAAAAGCCCTGTAACGTTATAGTCGGTTGCCCGACGCTTCTGATATAAGCCTTTCCTGCGCCGATTGGAAGGCCGCGTCCTCCAAACCAGTGGTAATAATTTCGGCGAAACGCAAAATTTGGCTGGCTCAAAGGCGAATCACGCTACATTAAGACCCGATGCAGCAATATCTAGATCTTCTTCAAAACGTCGCCGACACGGGCGTTCAGAAACAGGACCGCACCGGCGTTGGGACGCTCAGCGTGTTCGGGCGCCAGATGCGCTTTGACCTGTCGCAGGGCTTCCCGATGCTGACGACCAAAAAGCTGCATCTGAAATCCATCATTCATGAGTTGCTATGGTTTTTGGCCGGCGACACCAATGTGCGCTATCTGCAGGAAAACGGCGTGAAAATCTGGGATTCCTGGGCCGATGAAAACGGCGATCTAGGCCCGGTCTATGGCGCGCAATGGCGCTCCTGGCCCACG
>JAESSL010000147.1 GCA_016764135.1 Alphaproteobacteria bacterium | reverse complement strand
GGGTCTTTCCCGGTTACGTCATAGTTCAAGGCGTAGGACGGCGTGTCGTCGAGCCCCTTCAGATCGCCCGACACCGTCGCGGCGACGCCCATCGCGTCAACGACGCTGAACCGACGCAAGGTAAGGTCGCCCCCCACCAGCAACCCGACGGTCTTCAGCTTGCGGAACGTCGCACCCTGGAGGGTTAGTCGATCCACCTGAAAGTCAAAATTGGCGTCAAAAGCGTTCAAAACCGGAACGCCTTTCGACACCGTCGCGGCCTTTCCAGAGGTTGCCGTCGTCGTTACCGGGTTCGGTTGCGCCGAGTTGGATTTCGCAGAGTTCGGTTTTAAGAGACTGTTCCCGGCTCCGCTCTGATCCCTGTAACTATCAAGATTGAGCCGATCGATCTCCAGACGCAGCCCAATTCCAGGGCGTTCGCGCAATGCTAACGCTAAGGCGCCGGTCATGGTGCTGGCGTCGAGGCGGATATTGATATCCGTTACTTCGATGTCCTGCGGCGTCGCCTTGACCTTACTGGCGTACGAAAAACCCCGCAGGTGATCTTTTGACACGCCACTGGTATCTATGGACAGCCAGTCCAGCACCGCGCGAAGATTGTCAGACGCAGCGGCCACTTCGCCTTCAAAGTGCGGCGCGCCATCGATTGTTTCTAGAAAACCGAACATCGACACATCGGACCCGCCCGGAAACAGCGCCGACGCCCGGTCCAGCGTGATAGCGCCATTCGACAAGACCGCGCGCAATCCGGCCTTTCGAATCACACCTCCATTGTAGCGCACAACATCCACCGACATATCGAGCGACGCATTCAGATGTTTCGGCAACTCAAACGCAGGGCTATTCGCTGCATCGGAGACGTCTTTAGACCCTGCTTTCGCGGGGGAAGCGGTCGAGGTTGTGGTTTCTGGCGACGCTTCGGGCGCCGATAAAATGCATCAAGATCAAATTTCGTCATGGCCAGCGCGGCGCCGATATTAGGTACGTCACCCATTACAACATTGACCGCACCTGTCGCCGCCACAACCCCCAGATTGATTTCAACGCCGTTCAACGCAATGGCGGTAGCCGAGGCGTTGAGGTCACCGTTAATAGAAAACTGTCGCGCCAGTATTGGTGGCATAACGGCGCCCGCTAGACGTTTCGCCACAGCCGCCGCATCACCGCCTTCGACGCTTAATTTTCCAACGAGCGACGCTTCAGGCCCTGGGTTTATCGCTTTACCCCGAAACGACGCCCGTGCATCAAGGCCCTCCACTTCAACGCCAACCGTCAATCCAATCGGTTGGTCCGGTCGCACGACGCCGCCGCGCAGAGTTACGTTTATGGGCATGTCATGAATCAGCACGGACGCCGAGATTACGAACGGGCCGTTCAGCGATTTAGCCGAAATTTCCGCATTCAAACCGCTGAGGCGCTCCAAACGCTCCCCATCACGGTAACTCAGCACACCGTCGGTAATGGTCAGGCTGGCGAGTGAAATGGCGACCCCAGCTTCAGTCGAGGCACTGGATTCGGACGACGTCTCAGCAGCCCCGCCTGTCGGCGACATCGCAATATCCCAACTCGCCCGACCATCCGGCAAAACTTCCAACGCGATGACAGGCTCAATGAGTTCCACCTGCTCCACGGCGATGCGGCCCTGCAGCAAACCGCTGATCGAAACGCGGATTCGAACATCCTTGATGGTCAACAAATCAGACGTCGCAGCGCCCTCGATATTGGCCAACCGAACGCCGCTGGCGCTTAACGCCGGGGTTGGCAAAACCGCAAACGTCAGATCGCCGTCGATGGACAGGCGACGCCCTATCGCCGTTTCAACGGCGTTGGCGATCTCCCCCTTATAAGCGTTCCAGTCGATCAGGCTGGGTCCGATCAGAACGGCCGCCACCAGCAACATGAACAGCCCGCCAAGGCCGATAAGGATTTTCTTCACCGACGCCTACTCCCCCACTTGCTGCATCAACAACGCTCGCTCGCCATTACATGCGCAACATTTTACCCGGGTTCATGATATTGTCAGGGTCGATAGCCTGTTTGATCGACCGCATGATGCTAACCGCCTCGCCATGCTCCGCGACCAGAAAGTCTATTTTTCCCAAACCCACGCCATGTTCGCCGGTACAGGTTCCGCCCATGGCGATGGCGCGCATGTTCAAGCGCTCAATAAGCGCTTTGGCGCGCGTCATGTCATCAGGGTCTTCCGGATCGATAATCAGAACAAGGTGGAAATTTCCATCCCCGACATGACCAACGATTGGCGCGATTAGCCCAACTTCATCAATATCGATGCGGGTTGCGTGAATGCACTCGGCCAGTTTGGAAATAGGAACGCAGGCGTCCGTAGCGATGCCTCGCTTGCCTGGCGCCATGGCCATCGCGGCGTAATAGGCGTCGTGACGCGCCTGCCATAATTTATTTCGATCTTCGGTATTGGATGTCCAATTAAACGCCCCGCCGCCAAAGTCATCGGATATCGACTTCACCAGTTCGGCTTGCTCGTTTACCGATGCGGGAGTCCCGTGAAATTCAAAAAACAGCGTGTGCTTTCTCTCGTACCCTTCCAGGTTGGAATAATCAATACAGGCGCCCATCTGAATATCGTCGAGCAACTCTATCCGCGCGACCGGCACGCCGGACTGAATGGTCAGGATCACCGTATCAACCGCGCCTTCCAGAGTTTCGTACTGACACACCGCCGCCGACATGGCTTCCGGAACGCCGAATAACCGCAATTGCACTACAGTAATCACGCCGAGCGTACCTTCCGACCCCACAAATAACCGGGTCAAATCATATCCCGCCGCAGATTTGCGCGCGCGCCCGCCGGTTTTGACAATCCGCCCATCCGCCAGGACGACAGTCAGCCCAAGAACGTTCTCCCGCATGGTGCCGTACCGCACCGCGTTGGTGCCGCTGGCGCGCGTCGCCGACATCCCGCCAATCGACGCATCTGCGCCCGGATCAACGGGAAAAAACAACCCGGTGTCACGTAACGATTCATTGAGTTGTTTGCGTTTGACGCCCGCCTGAACCCGGCAATCCAGATCCTCGGCGTTGACCTCAAGAATGACGTCCATTTCACTGACGTCGATGCAGATGCCGCCACACACCGCGACAACATGACCTTCCAGCGACGTGCCAGTACCAAAGGGAATAACCGGCACGCCATGGCGCGCGCAGATTTTAACCAAATCACTGACTTCTTCGGTGGAATGGGCGAAGCAAACCGCGTCTGGCGGGATGGGCGTAAAATAATCCTCGCCATTGCCGTGATGCTCTCGCACAGCGGCGGCGGTCGACACCCTGTCGCCAATTACGCCGCGCAACTCCTCAATAACCGCGTTGGAGACCGGTTTTATCGCCTGATTAGCCATCACTAAACTCTTTTCTACGTTTCGTTTTATACGTTTCGTTGATTTTGATCGATTGCGTTGATCGTCGCCTATGCAGCCTATAACAATCGGAATTGCAGATCTGACCCATCTTCGCCAGCGAATTGGACCTTCACCAAAAGACCTTTGGAATCATACCAAAGCTCCCGCTCCAAGCCGCCCGTCATAACATAGTGACGGGCGCGGATTGTCTCTCCCCGCACCAGAATTTCACGCCATTCACCACCTTCAACCTCGACCTGCATGACTTCACCGTCGGCGGGATCAATCATTTGTCCGGTGCGCGCCATGACCTGACGCCAAAGACTGCTCGGCACCACGCTGGTTTCGATATCGGTTTCCTCGCCATTGACGTGCAACGTCAGGACCTCACCTTGTGACTTCACCGCGACATCGAAACTTTCGCCGTTATCATCCGTTGTCGCTTGCAAGGCTTTCAAGGCGCCGCCATCCCATATCTCATGCGCCTCATGGCGAAACCGATAGACCGGAATAAAGAGAATACGGTAATCCACAGAGACGTTTATTCGAACGTTCAATCGACCGTCAACTCGCTCAAAGCGCACCTCATGGCGCCCGATATCCTCGCCATTGCGCTGAATAGCGAAGACGCGACCTTCATTCGCCGACCCTTCGGTTCTGGCAGCCGACGCGGTGACGAAAAACCAGTTCATCTGAAACGCCGTCGTCACCGACAACGCCAGCAGAACGATCATCGCGCCGCGTACCGCCATAGCTCTCAAGAAAGTTCTCCTGCGATCAAAGGATCTTCGCCTTTTCTACAAGTCATGCCCGTAGAGATCATACCAAAACCCAAGTGGGAAACATACGCCCTCCACCCTTTAAAATCCAAGGCGCAGCCTGAATTCCCGGGAACGAGCCTTTCACAATTTCGCGTGCGAGCGGTAAATGACGCCAAGACTTACTGACGACATCGGTCTGTGTGTATTACAATGGTCGTCATGAGCTCGCTGAACATGCGTCCCACCAACCCCGAAGACACGCGCCGCCGGAGCCGCCAGAGTCGACCGCGCCTTCTGGCCGCCGCCGCCATATGGTGTTTGCTTGTTGGCGTCGGCGCGCCCGCGCGCGCGCTAGAAGTTTCACTGGAGTTGATACTCGCGGTTGATTGTTCGTCCAGCGTGGAGCCGGAAGAATTCGCCCTTCAAATGCAGGGTATCGCGGACGCGTTCCGACATCCAACGGTTCTACAGGCCATCAGGGGCGCCGCGCCCAATGGAATCGCCGTCACACTTGTTCAATGGTCGGGCGCGGGAATGCATAACCAAGCGACGGACTGGATACTGGTATCGAACAAAGACGATGCGGAAAACGTCGCTCAAGAGTTCGAGAATACGCCACGCTTCATGCGTTGGGGCGCAACCGCCATTGGCGAGGCTATAATCTTTTCGCAGGTGCTGTTCGAGGACAATGGTTTCGAAGGCCTACGCAAGGTCATCGACATATCGGGCGACGGTATTTCCAATCAGGGCACCTTCCCGACTTTCGCGCGCGAAGCGGCCGCCAGGGAGGGCATAACCATAAACGGTTTGGCGATCCTGAACGATGAACCCTCACTCGATCATTATTATCGCCAGCAGGTTATGGCGGGGCCGCGCAGCTTCGTTGAACGCGCCGCGCGGTTCGAGGATTTCGCCACCGCGATGCGACGCAAACTTATTCGAGAAATCGGCAGCCCGCCCGCCGTGCAATTACCGAAGATCGACCCGGCGCATCAAGTGGCGAATTCGAGTTCCACAACGCCCAAGGCGCCAAAATCAGCGACGACCGAGCTACCCGCCGGCGCTTTATAAATGCCCATCATACTGCCAGTCGTGACCCACTCGCCCACTTTCAGGCTCTTGCCGCGAGCCGACAGATAATTCGCAACCCAAGTCAGTGAATTCAGCGGGTTGCCCATAACGGCGTCCCCAGAGCCCGTGATGACCGTTTCGCCGTTTACCTTCAAATCCACTTTCAGCGCCGCCAGATCCAGATCGCGCCAGTTTTCGACAGCGTCCCCATAAACAAAAGCCGCGTTGCCGCAGTGGTCAGCGATGATCGCAAGCCCGCCATGTTTGGCGCCATTGGCGAGACGGCTGTCGACAACCTCAAGAGCGGGATGCATGGAGCCCACCGCCGCGACTACCTCGTCGATTGTGTAGGCGGCGTCGCGCGCCGGTAAATTGGCTGCCATCCGAAAACTGATCTCGCATTCCAGCCCTCGCCAGGAATCGGCGGGCAAATTCAAATTCGCCGGGCTGGGTATAATATAAGGTGAAAAAAGCGGCCCGCAGGCGGCGCTATCGACCCCCATCGCCTTATGACCCGCCGACGCCGTGAAGGCGGCCTTTCGACCGCCGACAGGCAGCTGAAACTGCTCTTCAATCTGGTCCAGAACCGCGTAGGCTTCCGCGACATTAGCGGGATATTTTCCACCGGGGAAGTCTTCGAGAATAGTGTAGCTGGTCCGAGCCTGAATCAGCGCTTCTGCAGCGCTCGCGGGATCAATCATGGTGTTTCCTTTGCTCAAAATACGGCTGCTCAAAATACGGCCGGCGCGCATCGCGACGTCAGAGTCGCCCTGTACAGTTCGTGGCGCCGGAGCCGCCAAGCCCCTGTTCCACAAACGCGTATCTCCCTCTATGTATGAGATTCCCGGTGTTGTTGCACGACCAAATCAGCTTCGCGACCGGACAGCTCCATCAAATGATCATGGGACCATTCAAACGTGCCAATGCCCAAGGTTAGCGACCGTAGATCAATGATCAAATCGTGCAGTTCGGATTGGGGAATATAGGCCTCCACCTCATCCCAGGACGCCCAGTTTTCCTTGGCGTTAAACCCCAGAATCTGACCACGCCGTTTGGTTACCGCGCCTTGGGCGCGCGCGGTAAATTCGTTCGGCGCCGAAATTGTCACCTTACTGATCGGCTCCAGTAACACAGACCCGCATTGTGGCAATCCCTCTCGCATCGCCTGACCGCCCGCGCGCCGAAACGCCATGTCAGAGCTATCAACCGGGTGGTGCTGACCGTCATAAAGCGTCACCGACAAATCGACCACGGGAAAGCCGAGCGGTCCCGCTATCATGTATTCTTTCACGCCGGTTTCGACCGCCGGGATATAATTTTTGGGAACCGCCCCACCATGAATTTTATCTTCAAAGTGAAAACCGCTCCCCCGCGACAGTGGTTTGATTTCAACCTGCACATCGCCAAATTCGCCATGGCCGCCGCTTTGTTTTTTGTGACGCGCATGTTGTTTGATGGATTTTCGGATCGTCTCCTTATACGCGACCTGAGGTCTCGCGGTCGACACGGGCACCTTGTAGCGAGATTGGAGTTTCTCGATGGCGACCTGCAAATGAATATCACCCTGTCCCCACAGGAGCATCTGGTGTGTATCGTCGCATTGCTCGATGCTCAACGACGGATCTTCCTCGACCAGTCGCGCCAGCGCGGTCGACAATTTCACCTCATCATTCCGGTTTTCGGAATGCATCGCCAGCGAATACACCGGGCGCATCGGTTCCGGCCAGTTGCTCTCTACAACCTGATGATCACTGAAGCTTTGCCCGGAATGCACCGTATCGAGCCTCCCGAGGGCGACGACTTCGCCCATTCCGGCCGCCGCCACTTTCGTCTGTTCCCGACCCAACAAGCGATACATGCCGCCGATGCGCTCTCCACCAATAGCCTCGCCATCCTTGACCTCGCCTCGCCAAATTCGCGCGAGCGATAATTTCCCCGAATGCGGTATATGAAGGCTTTTGAACACAGTCGCCAAAGACGCCCCCGCGGCATCCCCGATCAGGCGCGCCCCGGCGATGTCAGGATCAGGGGTTTCATGTCGCAACGCTTTCATGAGACGAAGCACGCCGCTGGATTGTTCAGCCGCACCGATAAACACCGGCGCAATGAAATTTTCGGACATGTCTTTGGACAGATAGTCATAAATCTCCGCCTTGGGCGGTTCCGTATCTTCCAGCAACATTTCCAGCAACGGATCGTCGTAATTTGACAGTTCTTCGAGCAACGCGGTACGCGCTTCGGCCTCCCGGTCCTGTAATTCGTCGGGAATTTCGATCAACGCCGAGGATTCCCCCGGCTTGTAGGAATAGGCGCGCTCGGACACTAAATCGACATAGCCGGTGATATGTTCGCCAGCGCGGATCGGAACATGGCGCAACACCAATGGCCGCGCGGAAACCCCCTGAAGCGCGCTCAAAATATCGCGCACGCGCGTCGCGGCGGTATCCATCTTGTTGATGAAAACGACGTAGGGAATGTCATGACTGTTCAGAAATTGCAGCAACGGCCCGTTAACAATGACCCGGTCGGGGTCGGGCTCCACAACCACGATGGCGACATCCGCCACCATCAAGGCGGACCGGGCTTCCGGCCAAAATTCGATTGATCCGGGGCAGTCGATAAACGTCCATTGTTCGCCCAGGAATTCGGCGCTTCCAACGGATAATTCCGTACTCATGTTTCGGGCGCGCGCTTCCGGGGCCGCGTCACCGACTGTATTACCGCCTTTCACCGCACCTTGTCGGGGAATGGCGCCGCACACATGCAGCAGCCCTTCCATCAACGTCGTCTTGCCACTGAGATAAGGGCCGACGATAGCCGCGCACCGCGGCGCCGAAGGTTTTTTATCCACCATGATCGTTACCTCCTGTACGGTAATTATGTTGAGTTCAGTCGTTTCTTCGCGCTTTTCCCGGTTCCCTTCTTTGTGATTGCCGTTATCTAATTTTATCGCGGTTTTATCTTGCTCCCAAAAACGGCGCCGTCATAGGTATTTTGAAACGAGCCTTCCCGGATCCACGTAAAAACCGCCCCGGCTTTACGCCAGAGCGGTTCAAATATCGCGTCCCTCCAAGGCCAACAGGCCCAAGGGTTTTACCGCAGCGCGGCGCAGGCCCGTTGTATCCGCCGACAGGCTTCTTCCATCACTTCCGTCGCCGCCGCGTAGGAAATGCGGAAATGCGGCGACAGGCCAAACGCCTCCCCATGCACCGCAGCGACGCCTTCCGACGCCAGCAGATATTTAACAAAATCTCCATCCGTCTTGATGACATCGCCATCCGGAGTCGTCTTCCCGATGCAGCCTTCGATGGAAGGATAAACGTAATACGCGCCTTCCGGTCTGGTGCAGGTGATGCCGTTCGCTTGATTCATCATGGAGACGACCAGGTCGCGACGTTCCTTGAAGATCTTGTTGTTCTGCTCGATATGATCCTGATTACCGTTCAACGCGGCGACCGCCGCCCACTGACTGATGGTCGAGGCGCAACTGGTGCTTTGCGACGTCACCATGTTGATGGCGTCAATCAATTCCACCGGGCCGCCCGCAAACCCAATGCGCCACCCCGTCATGCAGAAAGACTTGGAGACGCCGTTCAACGTCAAAGTGCGGTCAAAAAGTTCCGGCACGACTTCGGCGATTGTCGCAAATTTAAAATCGTCATAAACGATGTGCTCGTAAATATCGTCGGTAAACACCCAGACATGGGGGTGACGCAACAACACTTCGCCCAGCGCCTTCAGTTCATCGGCCGTATAGGCGGCGCCAGTCGGGTTGCTGGGACTGTTCAGCACCAGCCATTTGGTCTTGGGCGTGATCGCCGCTTCCAGATCAGCGGGCGATAGCTTGAAGGAATTTTCCTGCAAACAATCGATGAAGACCGGCACGCCGCCGTTCAACGCGGCGATATCGGGATAGCTGACCCAATAGGGCGCCGGCACGATGATCTCATCGCCCTCGTCAATTGTCGCGGTGAAGGCGTTAAAGATGATCTGTTTGCCGCCGCTGCCAATGGCGATCTGGCTCGGCGTGTAATTGAGGTTATTCTCGCGCTTGAACTTTTCCGCCACGGCGACGCGAAGCTCTGGTAATCCGGAAAATGGCGAATATCGGGTTTTGCCCTCCGCCATCGCCTGTACGGCGGCGTCGCGGATATGCTGCGGGGTGTCGAAATCCGGTTCTCCCACCGCGAGACCGATAATATCCTTCCCGGCCGCTTTCATCTCTCCAGCAAGCTTGGTGACCGCCATTGTCGGCGATGGGCTGATGCGACCTAGACGTTGGGCAAGAATAGACATTTTCTCAACTTTCCTTCAGTAAAATTTCATCGACAGGACACTACGCTCAAGAATTCACCGGTTCAACGTTGACCGGCCCGGCAATGTGAATACGCAACGTTCGGTTGTCGCCGGGGGTCGCCCCGCAGGAATATTGCGCAACAGCGCGCCGCAACAAAACTTCCCGTCAATTTCAGCGACGGCGCCCGATTATTCCGGGTTCGGTTTACCCATCTGTCCGTCCCACCGCGCCGTCAATTCCTGTGAAATATCGAACTGATCCAGAATCCGCATAACAATATGATCAATCATATCCTCAAGGGATTTAGGGCGATCATAAAAGGCGGGCATCGGTGGCAAAATTGTAGCCCCCATCCGCGCGAGTTTCAGCATATTTTCAAGGTGAATTTCGTTCAACGGGGTTTCCCGCGTCACCAGCACCAGCTTGCGGCGCTCTTTCAAAACGACATCGGCGGCGCGGTGCACCAGATGATCGCCAAATCCTTGCGCGATGGCGCCCAGGCTCCGCATCGAACAGGGTACGATCACCATCCCGTCGGTGCGAAACGATCCTGAGGATATCGCGGCGCCCATATCGCCTGCGGCATAAACTTCGTCCGCAAGATCACGCAGCCCCGCCATCGTCGTGCTGGTTTCATGTTCAAGCGTCTGTTGCGCCCATTTGCTGACGACAAGATGGGTCTCAATATCGGTATCCGACAGGACTTCAAGAAGCCGAACGCCAAAGATGGCGCCCGTTGCGCCGGTTATGCCCACAACAATGCGTTTCATAACGGTCATTGCTATGGAAAACAGCGTCAGAATGCAAGCAAGAGACGCCTAGGGGCCGCAGGCCTTGTTTTCCTGAATGGGCGGGCAGGGAACCGAACCATAGGAACAAAAAACGCAACAATCCCCGGTCAGGGGCTTCAGCATCTCGCCACATCCTGCGCATTCATGAAAATAAAGACAGGCGTCCGTAGGCATGGTCTCCACGGATTTATGGCTACATTTGGGGCAGGTCAACTCGGAACGAAGTTGAATTTCAGTCATTATCTACGCCCCGCCAGAACCGGAAATTTTCGCCGACGACCGCTTGCGCGCCAGCGCCAACCCAGCCATAGCGCCAAAAAAGACAAGCATCGGCAACAGAATATAATCGAGACCGGCGCTCCAGGCGCCCAACCCAAGCAGGGCGAGACCAAAGGGCAAAATTGGCGTCACGCAACAAACCGCCGTAGCGATGGCGCCAGTCAAGCCGACTCGAAACATCAGGCGTTCATTCATAGCGTAGGTTCCCTTGGCATAGCGTACGTTCCCTTGGCATAGCGTACGTTCCCTTGGCATAGCGCACGTTTCCTTGGTGTCAGGCCCTAACTATAAAAGGACAGACGCTAAACGGTAAAATCACGTTCACGCGATAGCGGCGGCCCCGCGCGCTTCCCGCACCGCAATTTTATCGGCGCGCGCGAGCAATCGTTGCGCCCGCACCACAACGGGAATGTCGATCATCTTGCCATCTAGCTCGAACGACCCACGACCGGCGGCGGAGGCTTCAGCGTCCGCCTCAATCACCTTGCGCGCATAGTCGATTTCTTCCTGCTTGGGCGAAAACCCCTCGTTCAAAGGCTGCACATTGGCGGGATGTATGCAGGACGCGCCCTGGAACCCGAACTTTGCGGAATGGCGAACCACGTTCAAATAAGCTTCCGGATCGCTGTAATCGGCGACGGTGCCAATCAATCCCATCGGCGTCAGCCCGGCGGCGCGCGCCGCGATCAAGGATTGTTGCTTGGGATACAGATAGCATTCAGGGTCCGGAACAAACCCGACGTCGAGCGCAAAATCCTCGCCCCCCAGCAGCACCGTAAAATTACGCGAATGGGCTTTTGCAATCTTCTCGATCTGAAAAAAGGCGTCCGCCGTCTCCACCATCGGCACCAACCAGGTCGACCCGACTTCCATGCCCTGTCGAACTTCCATTTCGCTCACCAGCTCAGCCAGCAACTGAACATGCTCAGCGCTTTGGACCTTTGGCAATTTCAGGGCCTTCACCCGTGGCGACACCGCCGCCTCGATATCCCGGATCGCAATTTCCAACGGCCGGTTGATCCGCACCAGCACATCGGCGCCGTTCCGGGACACTTTTTCCGCCGCCGCGCCAATCAACTTTCGCGCGTTGTCTTTTTCAGAGGGCGTTACGCTGTCTTCCAGATCAAGGATGATCCCGTCGGCGCCGCGTAAATGGGCTTTATCGACATAACGATCCACATTTACCGGTACGTATAAAAGCGAACGCCACACGGGTACTTCTCGATTCATCATCGTCATCCTCTTGTCCTTCCCAAAATATTTTTCATCGGTTGCGCGGCGCTAGATCACGCCCTGGCTCGCAAGACTGTCCAGTTCTTCGTCGGTGAATCCCAACGCGCCCAGTATTTCCGCATTATGTTCGCCCAATTCAGGCGCCTTGCGTCTAAACCCGCCCGGCGTTCCTGACATTCGAGGTACAATATTGTGCATCGGCACCGACCCCATATCCGCGTCGGGCAAATCGACAATAATTTCACGCTCCTGAAAGTGCCGATCATTGACGATCTGCTCAATGTCTTAGACCGGCGCGACGGTGACGTTTTCCCGTTCAAAGACTTCCATACAATCGTCCAGACTCCGCGCGCCGATCCAGTCACCAACGATTTCGTCCACTTCCTTGCGGTTTTTCACCCGGTCGGCGTTGGTTTTGAATTTGGGATCGGTCACCATATCAGCGCGTCCGATGGTGCGAAAAATTCGTTCCGCCATGGATTGCATGGACCCGGACATGGCGAGCCATTTGCCGTCCTTGGTGGCGTAGACGTTGCGCGGGGCGGACGTGTTGGAGCCACTGCCGACCCGGTCGCGTACATTGCCCGTCACTTTATGCCACGCGGCTTCCGCGCCCAAAATGGAATGCATCGGCTCCAGCAGCGACAAATCGATGACCTGGCCCGATCCGCCTTTCGACTCAATTTCCCGAATTGCGATGAGCGTGGCCATGGCGCCGTACAAGCCAGCAATCATATCGGCCATGGCGAGCGGTGGTAGAACGGGTTCGCGATCTGCAAAGCCATTGCGGTAGGCGAATCCGGACATCGCTTCAATCAACGTGCCGAATCCGGGGCGGTTTTTATAAGGTCCGGTCTGTCCAAACCCGGAGACTCGCACGAGAATGAGCTTTTCGTTGCGCGCCATCAGGATATCCGGCCCCAGACCCATTTTCTCTAGCGTGCCGGGCCGGTAGTTCTCGATCATCACGTCGGCGTCGTCTACCAGACGAAGCAAAATCTCTTTCGCCTGATCGTCGCGCAGATTTAACGAAATGCTCTTTTTGTTGCGCGCATAGACTTTCCAATTGACTGGAATGTCATCCGTAACCCAGTGGCGCAGCGGATCGCCCTCGCCCACGGGTTCGACTTTGATGACGTCCGCGCCGTAATCCGCCAGTTGCAAACTGACCATATTCCCCGCCACCAGTCGCGACAGATCCAGCACCCGTACGCCGTCCAAGGGTCCTACATAGGATTCATCAAAGTCTTGCATTCGTCCTCCAAAACGCGTCGTCCATCAAAAATGAGCGTTCTGGCTTACCGTTAAAAGGGACTGATTTGCAATGATGAAGTCATTCAAAGACGCCTCGCGCGGTTGCGTCGCCGCTCTCGCACGAGGCGTCTATTTAGCCGTATAGCGCTGGGTCAGAGTGGTTTCCAGGCGAGAAACGCATACCCGTAAACTTCAAAGCGGCGCGCATTTTCTTCACCGCCCGCCCCCGCAAACGTATCCACGGGCTGTCCAATTTCAACATTTTGGAACCCGACGCTCTCCAGCATTTTCCGCCAACCTGCACACGGCAGGCCACCGGCGATTCAAGCCGTCCAGAGATCAACGTTGTTGAGCGCCCCTTCCGGCACCTCGCCGCCATTGGCGATATCCGCGAATTGCAATCGCCCACCGGGTTTCAGCACCCGAAACGCTTCGTCGAACGCCTGCTTTTTATCGACGCAAAGGTTAAAAACACCGTTGCTGATGACAACATCCGCCCATTCGTCTTCGACAGGCAACGCCTCCAACAAGCCCTCCCGAAAATCAACATTAACCGCCCGCATGGCCGCCGCCGTCTTTCGGGATTTGAGCAGCATCTCCGGCGTCATATCAACACCCACAACCCGGCCGTCAGAACCGACATGCTGGGCAGCGACAAAGGAGTCAAACCCCGCCCCGGCGCCCGCATCGACCACCGACTCGCCCTGCGAAAGAGCGTGCAACGAAAACGGATTTGCGACCCCCGCGAAGGATTCCACCGCTTCGTCCGGTAATCCATCGACGATATCTGAATCGTATCCCAGATGGGCCGCCAGCATTCTGCCGGTATGAAAATGAAATTTATTCTCCGGGCTCACCGCCACTTCAGCGTATTTTGACCGGACTTGTTCCCGCAATATTTCGGGATTTACCGTAACTTCCACACTCATTTCGAATCCCTTTCCTGATTACATTAAAATTTTCGCGCCCTCGTTGACGAAACCGATGGTGCGCGCTGCGCCCGCGATCTCGGCGCCGTCGATAATATCGTTCGGGCCTATGTCCCGTGCGCTCGCGCATACCGGACAGACCCAAAGCTGTCCGCCATTTTCCTGATAGGATTGTAGCATTTCCTGAAGCGACGGATAGC